>JAYTUL010000001.1:0-40243 GCA_043744555.1 bacterium
CAAAGAATTGTGCATGCTATTCTCCTTGCTTCTTCTGCAGAGTACAGAAAGGGGTTGCCTGAAATGCTGTTTTAAGACCTATTTGGTACTATATGCCGATTTGCCTGATTTTCCATATAATAGGAGTGTGCAAATTATCTCTACTATATCCTTGGCGTCACAGCCTTTCGCTGCTTCTGGTGGCCTTTTGCATTGTTTTAACCCCATATCTGTACCTTTATCGAGCGCTTGGTCAAACCCCTGTAATGCCTACCGGAGCTTTTAATGTTGCCGATTATTATTACGAAAGAATGGAAGAGGTGGACGATGGACACACATTCCTCGGTAATCCATATTTCATTGAACACAAAGATGATATGCCGCCGGCATTCTTCTTGGCTGATTGGTTTGCGGCGATTTCGCTTGTTTTAGGCATGTCGCTTATGAACACTGCACTCTTAGATTTTTTCATATGGTCGTATATATTTCTGCTTTTGGTATATTCACTATTCCGCGTGCTCGACCTGCCCGGCAGGTGGAGCTTTGCCGGGTCGGTCATCGCTTTTTTGTCGGTGTATATGCACATGATACGTCCCGTATCGATGCAGGTGATATATCCTTTTTTTCTACTATTTTTGATCGCTTTTGTTTTGTGGCTTAAAGAACCCACCAGTCGAAGAAGAATTTATTTCGCCGCCCTGTCTGCCGCAATGACAGCATACATCTATACCTACGCATGGCAGATAGTTATTGTAGTGCTCATCCTCACCCCGCTAGCATTTTGGCTCACAAATAGGCGAGAATACTTGAGGTCGTTTTTGCGAATGTTCGGTATCTTTGTTTTGGCATCCCTGCCACTTATGCTCTTCACTTGGATTCAGGTCCATACACCCTTTTACTTTGAAACTATAGAGCGCATCGGACTGGTCAATACTCATCTACCCGCGAGTGCAGTCGTGTCTTCGTGCATATGGATACCGGCTATGTTTCTACTTTGGTACATCCTTTCACGGGTAAACACCGCGGTGACGTTAAAAGAGCAACAAGGAGCAGTCTTTCTTTTCTTTGTGCTGACTGGTACGGCAATGGTAGCAGTAACGTTGTCGAACATTATTACCGGTAAAGATCTCGAACTCCCGCAGCATATTGAGCGCTTCACTATTCTCTGGCTTTCATTCGCATCAGTTTATTCTCTGTATTTTTTTGCGAATAAGGCAACATCCCACAAGCTCACTCATGGGTATTTTTTTGCCGGCATTCTCCTAGTGGGCTTAATTTTTTATGGAAATGTACGATATCTCATCACCTACGGTCCAGTCGACGCATTCGCCCCAGTAGACAAAGTAAGTGAGATAAACATTCAAGAGCTTGCAAAACCCCTTGCGTGGCTTAATGAGAATGTTAAGGATCAGTCAGTGATCTGGGCAGATCCCAATGGACAGATTAATCGATACATCACAATGATGACAAAGCATTATGTGCTTTTTTATGCAGGCGGTCCGCTTCATATTCTTTCTAATAAAGAGTCTGAAGAGCGTTATTTGACGGCACATTATTTCTCGTTATCTGAAATAGATCTTGAAAACGATTACTGGGCATATGGGGGGGTGGGGAATGCCGTGCACCAGTGGAAAACCCACAACCGTGAGGTGAAAGTGTGCAGGATGCTTCACCTCGATCGCCTCGGCCATGAATGTGGCGAATTAACCGACCGTGTTTCGTGGAAGGGCAAGTTTTATTTTGAGGAACTATATGCGAAGTATCAAAATGATGTGCAACCGAATATTATTGAGAAACTCCGAAAGTATCATGTAGTATATATTATTCGCGATAATGAAACGGATTCTCCAACTTTTCAACCCGAACTGATCCCCGGCACAAGCCTCGTCTACTCAGATGGAAGGTTTTTCATCTATTCGCTCAAATAAGATAAATAAAGCTTCTTGCCAATAACCCGTTAAATTTATAGTGTGGACATACACTTACGGGACAACAGCCCTTACTTTTTATGAAAGAAACAATTAAAAAAATTGGCATAAGCTCTCATCCGGCCGTACGCATTGGCAAAAATACTACGACTTGGAATAAAATCACCACTGTTTCGGTTGCTGAGTTTCAGAAAAGAACCCCATATGATTAAGCTTATCCGCACGATCAAGCGTGAATCAGGATTTATGATGTGGCCCGATGAAATGGCGATGCTCTACTCCGCAGCTAATTCTATGAGCAAAAAAGAAGGGGATTTCGCAGAGGCAGGAGTTTCGTCTGCAGGATCAGCGAAGCTCTTATTTGAGCTCAAGGGAGATAAGGCGATACATCTTTTCGATACGTTTGAGGGACTCCCCGACCCTACAGGAAATGACGCACACTTGGCAAAAGGTCAATATAAGTGCGCACTCCCCGCAGTGAAGCAATATTTAAGCTCGTACAATAATGTGTATTTCTATCAGGGAATATTTCCCGGAACATCAAAACCGGTTGAAGAAAAAACTTTTTCTTTTGCGCACCTCGATGTTGATCTTTATCGGAGTACCTTAGATGGTATAAAATTCTTTTAGCCGCGTCTCACAGAGGGGGTATGCTCATATCTCATGATTATTCAATAGTTCATGGTGTAAGAAAGGCGTTCGATGAATATTTTGCTGATAAACAAGAAGCAGTTATCGAGTTGCCCACAAGCCAGTGTCTCGTTATAAAAAGCAGCTGACTTTGCAACAAAAATCCGCAGCTACATTTCGTAGCTGCGGAGGTCTTAGTGAAAGAAGACGATGTATTCGACTACGATCGTAGCTGAGAATACAGTGCCAAAGGAATTTGCAATCAGCACGAACCAGTCTTTCTTTTTGTATCCATACAGGACCCAACCGATCGATTGGGCAGAGAGGAGTACGTACATCGGCAGTGAAATCTCTCGCACGCTCTGTGACTTCCAAATGCTCCATATCTGGTCGGGGAGCCCGATGAACATGTAGAGCAAGCAGAGTGTAAGTGTCACGACCCCCAAACGATTCGCCCTGAAGTACATAAGCGCGTTTTTGGTCGTGTTCTGGGACACATCGTTCAATTTTCTACTCCACCCGCGAAATGCGCGACCAACCAGTCGATCATCTTCACATGTTCGGGGACAAGCGGCGTGGGGATGGTGTCGAGTGGGAAGAATTTTCCACCCTCGGCTACTCTTCCTTGTTCCTCAGTCAGCTCGATGAGATAGAGAAACTGGTTGGTGTGTCCACGCAGTCCTTCAATGTTATCCCAATGCATCACAAACGTTTTCGGGATGTCGATGGACTTGGCGCAGGCTTCGCCGATCTCACGCATGAGCCCAATTGCAACCATTTCTCGAAAGGTTTTTCCTGGCAGACAGATCACCCCGGGCATGTGCCACATGTTCGCGTAGAAGGGGTCATTTGCGGGACGCTGATTGAGGAAGATTTCCTTTCTTCCACCCACGGTGCGTACGATCGCAAGCTCCGTCGAGTTCACATAGAAGTTGTGAATCCAGGCGAAGAAGGCTTGTGCGGGGAGCGGAAACTCGGATTTCTCCATGAGCTCTGCCAAGAGTACCGACTCTGTGACGGTAAGTGACATTTTGCATCTCCTTGAGTTTTAAATAACTGCTGAACCTTTATTATAGTAACAATTTTTTATAAACTTGTCAATATCTATCTGTATTACCCATGCGATATTATGTATTGAACATGAGGGCTTTTATCACTGGAATAACGGGTTTTGTTGGTGCGGGTTTAGCTCGGCATCTGCTCCAGAACGGTTACGAAGTGCACGGCATTGTTCGGGGCACCTCAAACCTTTGGCGACTTGAAGATATAAAGTCCGACCTTCATCTTCACGAAGGGGACTTGCTCAACAAAGAGTCCGTCGAAAATATTCTTAAGGAAGTGAAACCAGAGGTTGTTTTTCACTTGGCTGTTTATGGAGCATATCCGACACAAAATGATGCCGAGCTGATTTTGAGCACATCCATACTCTCGACGCTCCACTTAATGCAGGTCGCAAAAGAAGTTGGAGTTAAAATGTTTGTGAACACTGGAAGTTCCTCCGAGTACGGTACTAAGGATCATCCTATGCGCGAGGATGAGCGTATTGATCCGAATAGCTATTATGCTGTAGGTAAGGCGGCGGCGACGCACCTGTGTCAGCATTTTGCAAAGGCAGAAGGGCTTCCGGTGGTAACGATGCGACTTTTCTCCGTGTATGGCCCCTATGAAGAGCCTGGCAGGCTCGCCCCGACCCTCATACAAAATGCCCTTTCGGGGAATGACATACAACTCACCGATGCGAAAGTGGCACGTGATTTCATTTATTTGTATGATGTTGCAGAAGTGCTCCGGCTGGCGGGAGAGAAACCTGAACTTTCCGGGGAGGTGCTCAATCTTGGTAGTGGGGTGCAAAGCACACTCGGTGAGTTTGCTGACAAGGTTATCGCACAGACGAAGAGCTCGTCACAGAAGATCCTCGGTAATTATGAAAAGCGGAGTTTTGATACGTACACATGGGTCGCAGATATGAGTAAAACAAAGTCACTTTTGGGCTTTACTCCACGTTATAGCTTGGATACGGGTCTCGCAGAAAACATCGAATGGTTTAAACAGCATGCCGATCACTACAAAAAATAAAAAACACTCCATGATACAAACCGGCGAAGAGGTTCGCCGGCTTGTCGTTGAGATGTCTCACAGAAGTAAGTCGGGCGAAACCGGCTCCTCGCTTTCCATAAGTGATATTTTGGCGGTGCTTTATTTTAAAGTCCTTAAAATCGACCCCAAGAAACCAAATGACTCGAAGCGCGACAGGTTTGTGCTTTCTAAGGGGCACGGCGCTGCAGCGCTTTATGCCACTCTCGCCTTGCGTGGATATTTTCCTGTTAAAAAACTTTTAGGTCATCGTGTAAATAATGGCGTATTTCACGGACATCCCTCACGCGGCTCTGCGCCAGGGGTTGAAGTTTCGACCGGATCTTTGGGTCACGGACTCTCGATAGCAGCCGGTATAGCAGTTGCGCTTCGCGAAACCAAAAGTAAAGTCTATGTACTCATAGGAGACGGAGAGTGTAATGAAGGCTCGATTTGGGAAGCAGCGCTTTTTGTTGGCAACGCTAATATATCTAACATCATTGCGATAATAGATGATAACAAGTTTCAGGGATTCAGTGCGACAAAAGAAACAAATCGATTTAGTCTGGGTGCGCAATGGAAAGCATTTGGATGGATAGTGCTATACGCAGACGGACATGACCCCAAAGATATTGAAAAAAAGCTGATCGAAGCACGAAATATGAATAAGCCGACTGTGGTAATTGCCGATACTATCTCAGGAAAGAGCATCGCACATATTGAAGACACACTCGGCGCACACTACTATGTCCCCACACAGGTTGATGTCGACCATGCCAATAAGAAGACCAATAAAAAGAAAAAATGAGACGTGATTTTGTAAAACAAATTCTGATCGAAATGGAAAACAATAAGGATATTGTTTTCCTAACCGCAGATCTCGGCTTTAATGCATTGGAAGAGATAAAGAAACGCTTACCCGAGCGGTTCATCAATGTGGGTATCGCAGAACAGCACATGATCGGAATGGCAGCGGGACTCGCGCTTGAGGGTAAAAAGGTAATCGCGTATTCTATCGCATCCTTCGCGTCGATGCGCCCATATGAACAGATCCGCACGGATGTCTGTTACCATAATCTTGATGTAATCATAATCGGCACTGGTGGGGGTGTGAATTACCCCACACACGGTGTGACCCATCATACACTTGAGGATGTGGCAATCATGAACGTCCTTCCTAATATGAAAGTGCTATCACCTGCCTATTCTTGGGAAGCGGTTGAGGCCACAAAGGCATTGATAAAAGAAGGAGGTCCCGCATATATGCGCCTCGGCAAAAGCCCTGGAATTGATTATTCTCAACCACACTTTAAGTTCGCCCTTGGGCGTGGATTTGTGGTGCGTAAAGGAGGACAAATACTCCTGATCGCGACCGGAAATATTCTCGATATTGTCGATAGGGCGAGAGCGATAATAGAAAAAGATCTTGGTATGAGTGTCACTGTCCTCAGTATTCCCTCGATCAAGCCGCTCGACGAGAAACTCATCATCAAACACGCAAAAATTGCTGAGGGTATTTTCACCATAGAAGAACACAGCGTGATTGGCGGACTCGGTTCACTTGTAGCCTCACTTTTGTGGAAGAATGGTGTTCCGAAGAAAAAATTTCACTCACTCGGCTTTCCTGATGTATACCAGAAAGCTGTCGGTGATCGCGAGCACCTGCTTGAACTCGTAGGCATTGAAGCAAATGCAATGGCAAATAACATAGCCAAGATAATGAGGGTGGTAATTAGTAAATAATTGCTATAATCTACTAACATGAAAGCAGTCATTCTTGCTGGAGGGAACGGTACAAGGCTTCAGCCACTTACCCTTGCCACCAATAAGCACCTCCTCTCTCTTTACGATCGCCCAGTCATCTATCACGCCATCGAAAAGATGGTGGAGGCGGGGATATATAAGATCATCATTGTTACCTCGGCCCAGCATATTGAAGATTTCGTAAAACTCCTCGGCTCTGGGCACAACTTCAAGCGCCCCGATGGAAAACAGATCCAAATAGTCTACGGTATACAAAACGATCCAAATGGAGTTGCTTTTGGTCTGTATATTGCTAAGGATTATGTAGGACAAGATGACTGTATTCTCTACCTCGGCGATAATATTATTGAAGACGATATTTCAGATCATGTTAAGAGTTTTAACGGTGGAGCACGTATATTTCTTAAAGAAGTGAAAGACCCCGAACGCTTCGGTGTCGCCGTGCTTGATGAAAGTAGAAAAGTTATTGCAATAGAAGAAAAGCCAAAAAACCCAAAATCAAATCTTGCCGTAGTGGGCCTGTACATCTTCGACAATAGCGTTTTTGAGAAGATGCTCGATCAGTCTCCTTCCGAACGAGGGGAGTACGAGATAACCTACCTTAATAATAAATATATTGATGAAGGAAAGCTCGAATCCGTCATACTTCAAAAGGAGTGGTTCGATATCGGTACAATAGACAGCCTCCATAACGCCTCAGTGTATATGCGCAATAAAAATGACAAACGATAACTTTAAAGAAGAACCCAAATATGACAAGGTAATTCTCGTGACCGGCGGCGCGGGGTTTATAGGCAGCAATTTTTTGAATACGATGGTTCCACGCTATCCGAATTATTTCTTTGTGAATGTTGACAGTCTCACATACGCCGCTAATCTTGAAAACGTTACCGTCTCTCTTCTCCCCAACTATTGTTTCGTGCAGGCTGATATTCGAGACACCGATGCTCTTCAAAAAGTATTTGCCCTCCACGCCCCGACCGATATCATTCATTTTGCAGCAGAGAGCCATGTCGATAATTCGATCGCCGGTCCAAGGATTTTCGTAGAGACAAATATTATCGGCACACACAATCTACTCGACTTGGCCCGCAGGCACAATATCAAGCGATTTCACCACATCTCAACCGATGAGGTGTATGGCTCACTCGTGACGAGCGATACTCCTGTCGATGAAACTGCCCCTTTACAGCCCAACAGCCCTTACAGTGCATCCAAAACTGCTTCGGACCTCCTTGTTCGCTCGTACAACAAAACATATGGCCTTGATACGGTTATCACCCGCGCTACCAACAACTATGGTCCCAACCAACATCTCGAAAAGCTGATCCCTCTTTTTATCACCAATCTTCTTGAGGGAAAGAAAGTCCCGCTGTATGGAAGTGGGCGGAATGTGCGTGATTGGATATATGTCGGAGATCATGTCGAGGGTATCGATGTTGTATTCCACAATGGTGAATCGGGAAATGTTTATAATATCGGCGGAGGAGTAGAGCTTGAAAATATTGAGATCGTGACAAGACTACTCGAACTCGTCGGCGTCGGCAACGAAATGATCGAATACGTAGCAGATCGGCCCGCACATGATTTCCGCTATGCGCTCAATTCAGGAAAAATCACAAATGAACTCGGATGGAAACCCAAGATGAGTCTCGAAAAGGGTCTCGCACAAACATTCATGTTTTATAAAACAAAAAATGATGCTTAGGCATCATTTTTTGCAGTCTTTTCCGGCTTGTTGAGAATTTCTTTAATGACGAATTTGGGACGGTTTTTTACCTCCTCAAATATTCTCCCAAGATATTCTCCTATGATGCTGAGGCTTACAAGTTGCACACTGCTGAAAAAGAGTATTAAGACAACGATGGTGCTCGTTCCTCGTGGAGCATTGGGTGTGTGAAAGTATAGATACACATACACCAATATCGCCAGAAGTGAAGTAAAGGAAACAATAAGCGCAAGATAAAACACAAGCTCGAGCGGTTCATATGAAAAGGAAAATATCCCCTTACGTGCCCAGCGTACGTTCTTTAGTAGGTTGTTGGTTGTCACACCAAACATTCGTTCGGGGCGGTGATAAGGTATGCCTGTTTGCTTGAAGCCGACCCACGCGCGCATTCCTCGGATAAACATATCGCGCTCTGGCATTGAAACGAGAATGTCGACCACCTTTTTGTCCATTAGCGAGAAGTCACCCGCATCACGCGGGATCTTTATATAAGAAAGTTTGCTAAATATCCGATAGAAAAGATTGTATCCAATTCGTAGCGACAATGCAGCGTCGCGTTTCACTCGGATGCCGTAGACAACCTCGAATCCCTCTGACCATTTTTGCGCAAACTCCTTGATGATTTCAGGTGGGTCCTGCAGGTCGCCATCAAGTAGTACCACAGCATCGCCTGTCGCGATGGTCATGCCGCTCATGAATGCATTCTGTGAGCTAAAATTTCGTGAATGAGTTATGGCGGTAACATGCTTATCGTTCTCTACTAGAACACGCAGTACCTCTTGGGTATTGTCCGGGCTTCCGTCGTTTACAAAAATGATTTCGTACGCGCAACCTATCTCAGCAAATACCTTTGTCAGGCGCTCGTGCATTATGGGGATAGCCTGCTCATCTCTGTAGCATGCTATGATCGCCGAGATCTTCTTTTTGTGTATGATCATAAGAGTAAAGTCTTTCTCTGCACTCAAACTATAGCATAAGAAATTGGAGGGGGGAATATTATTTAATTGTATAAATACATTGTATTTGTTATGCTTTTCGAACATGGTGAGTATTCTAGAAAGCAAGATCGTCAAAAAAATAGCCAATATTCCACTTGTGTGGAATCTTGCACAAAACATCATTGGTGCAAATCAGTGGAAGGCTTGGATGTATCCATCTGTCTTCGAGAAAAAAGAAGGAACGCTTCTGGATTTCGGTTGCTCGAGCGGAAACGAAACAGCCGCATTCCTTGAATTTGACTATTGTGGGATCGATCTAGACGCACAAGCGATCAGGGGAGCGCAAGAAAAATTTCGGCGTTACCCTAACGTAAAGTTTTTTGCACTGGACATAATTAAAGATGGATTTAAAGAAGATTTTTTTGACCACATTCTTTTTGCAGGTACTGGACACCACCTCACTGATGATGACCTGCAAAAAATACTCGATATTTTGATGACTAATCTTAAGCCAGGTGGAAAGCTGCATTTTTTTGATCCGATCAGTCAGCCAGAAAAGGATGGATGGTTAACGCGCTTCATCATTCGTTCCGATCAGGGTAAATTTACTCGCACGGAAACGACTTATAAAAGTTTTTTCGATAAATCAAAATATAAAGTCGTAGAGTGGAAGATGTTTCCTAACCCATATCGGTTTGTTAAATTTCCAGATTTTCTTTACGTTGAGCTAACCAAGTAGAAGTATGTCCATTGCGAAAAAAAATATCACTGAGTTCAATGATGACGTCAAAGCAAATGACGGTTATCTATATACTACAAATCCGCCACTCTCTTCTGTTTTGGCAAATAAGCGGATCTCAGACGAAGTAAATAAGTACATATCTGAAAGCAATACACTTGTCGATATTGGTTGCGGTGACGGGGTGTATACAGGCGAAATAAAGAAGCAGTTTCCACACCTTGAGATAGAGGGATTTGATCCTGCACAAGATGCGATAGTCTCTGCACAGAAAAAATACCCAGATATAAAATTTAAAGTTGTGAATATTTTGCAGGAAAATATTGAAGAGGCAAGCGGTAAATTTGACATAGGGATAATAAGAGGTGTTTTGCATCATCTTTCGGATCAGGAGCTGGCTATAAAGAATTCGCTTAAGATTGCAGGTACAGTGGTGATAGTAGAGCCCAATGGTAACAATCCGATATTAAAAGTTATTGAACAATTATCTTCCTACCATCGAAAGCACGAGGAGCAGTCCTTCACCTACTGGCAGTTAAAGGATTGGTGTGAAAATGCGGGAGGTGTTGTAGTTTCACACAAATACATCGGCTTTATTCCATTCTTTTTTCCAGAATCCCTCACAAAGGCAATCTACTTTATTCAGCCTTTTTTTGAAAAAATCCCATTAATTCGTGAATTTTTTAGCGCCCAGATTGTTATAGTATGCAAAAATAGATCCGGTAGATCGTAACTTTTTATGGCAAGCATTAAAGATGATAGGGGGTACAACCAGGGCTTTAGTCTTGTGAAAAGCACCGAAGTTCGCATGCGACGGAGGGCTGATTTGATATTGTCAGAAATGCAGAGTGCGGAAGGTAAGTCGGTGCTTGAGATAGGTTGTGGTACTGGTGAGGTTGCATTCTGGATGGCAGAAAAAACAGTAGCCAATGTTCTCGGCACTGATCTGTGTGTCCCGTTTGTTGATAAGGCTAAAGAAAAATTTCAATTAGCCAATTTACGTTACGCCGTGCTTGATTTTAACAAAGTAGACCAGTTTAAGGGTGAGAAATTTGACTATATCGTCGGCAACGGTATCCTACATCATCTCTACCACCATCTTGATGAAGCACTTTCAAACATGAAGAATCTCCTTAGGGAGGGTGGTAAGCTTATTTTTCTTGAACCGAATTATCATAACCCCTATGTGTATCTGGTCTTCACTCATCCAAAGTTTCGCAAAATGGCGAACCTTGAGCCAGATGAAATGGCTTTCTCTAAAAGTTTTATAAAGAAAAAATTAAAAAGTGTTGGGTACCATAATATAGAAGTCGATTACAAAGATTTCCTCCTGCCTGGAATTCCTAATTTTTTAATTAAGCCCTCGATCGTTGCGGGGAATATCATTGAGAAAATTCCTATCGCAAAAAGTGTTTCACAGTCTATTTTTATACGGGCTGTGAGTGGCTAATATTTTTCAAATTTTATCACTTAAATTTGTAGATTGTAGTCGATCCAGATATGTAGACTTGATGAAGATCCGGCAGCGATTTTTGTGCTTGACTATTCAGATAACCCCGTGAAATAACATAGTCTATACGATAGTTCTTGAGTTCCTTTTCGAAATCAGTTTCCATGAACACCATGTATTTTTTTGTCAGATCAGGGGTCATTGCCTGTATGCGCCCGCTCTTACGAGAATCCAATAGTTCGAGCCAGTCTTTAAACAAATATGCTCTTACCAACGTCTCATTGTCAGTGAGGAATTTTGAGGCAGTAGATGTGGAAACTCCGCGTAGTCTCATCTCGACGAACATGCTGTGAAGAACACGATCCATGGGGATAGACCCCGAAAGGTTACCGGTTGAGTAGACATTGCAACTGGTGAAAGCTGGAATAATCCCACTTAACTGCTGATTCTGATCTTCAGATACAAGTACAACACAGTCCTTTTCTGCATGTGTGTTCAACCATGAAAACACAGGCGCATAATTTTGTAGTGACTTGAAATCATTCATTGCATAGACATATGTCCCTGCATTTACAGATCCAAACAAAAGACAAGTAAAGATGGTGATACCCACAATACTTCTCCATATATGCGGAAAGTGCGGTCGGAGTAAGATAAAGCTTGAAATAAATAGAGAGACGATGGCAAGCGGAATCGAATATTGCACAAAATGGTACGGCCAGACGGCAAGCCCAGTTATGATTTGCTGATTAAGCGCGACAACGCTTCCAAAAAGAAGAGACATCATGAACCAAATACTCAAATATTTTTGAGGTTCTTTGGTTATGTAAATTCCACGACGACGAGTGTAGAGAATGAGGAGGAAAAAGAGCGTGGTCGCTGCAAGCAGCACCTTGTTAAGTAGAGGTGTGTGCAACAGTAAAAGCCCGTTCCTCCCGGCTAGACCGCCTCCGCTTCCTGTAAGTGAGGGCACAATCTGTAGCCAATACAGTGTATCCAGTCCAATCGCCAGAAGGAGTATGCTCGCAAGCTTTTTGGCTGCAGTAAGCTGCCTGTGCCACACTGAAAAAAGTATCAATATTCCAACAATCGAGCACGCGATACCGAACGTAAAAATGTATCCCACTGAAAGAGCGAGAACGATACCCGCACATATTGGGTAGCCCCAAGATTTTTTATGCAAGCTCTGCCAAACCAAAGGAAGAAAAGTAAAAAGTATCAATGCCCCCGTTATTGGATTTACCGGTCGTACCCAGGGAGATAGAAAAAGTCTATCCGTGCCATGCATGAGTCTCGAAAATAAAGTATGATAGTCAATGAGATCGTAGCCTATGGTCACAAAAAGTCCTGCCGCTACAGCCCCCCAAATATTTTTTACTGAGCTTTCGTGTTCGGACACGATACGAACAAAACTATAAACTAAAAGAAAAAGCACAACAGGGAATAAGAACTTTGCAAAAACGACTGCATTCGGTATCGATAAATGAAAAATGTGAGCAATGAATATATAAAAATACTCACCCACTGGAGGTACTAAGGGTAAAGCATTCTTATATTCAAACAAATAAGGAGAGCCTACTAGGAGATGCCCATCAGCGATCTCGTGGATACGCGAAAGATAGTAGTCTTCATTATCAGAATACATAAATGGTATGCCTTGATATGAGTCTTCAAGTGCGTGCCAAGCCAAGAGATGGGGTGCTACTGACAATAACCCAACTATCAAAGCAAAGATCAATCCAACGTAATTTTCTTTGCACCAAAGTAGAGCAGCAAATAATAATCTTTTCATTTATTGATTATTACAGAAACCCGCAAGTAATGAAATAAAATCACAGAATGAATTGAATTAGCGATAAACGTTTTCTGCGAGCTCAAAACATTTTTTGTAGTAGACTTCCTGCCCGTAACCGAACTCACGATCTGGGGGCATGTCGTCTTTAGAGAACCACCGTACACCTGAGGCTTCTTGTCCGCCCAACGAGGTTTGTCCGAATTCCATGTGCGTGTCACTCAACTTCACCAGATAGATCATCGACACAGCATGTCGTTTTTGCGGCTCAACACCAAAGTCTGGTAACACCGTGCCGTCACTTTTCGGTCGCATGAATTGATGAAAAAGTACCGGTCTGTCCCATTGAGTGAGCAACTCTATGTTGCTCCCAATGTCGGTTTTGAAGTGTCGTCGCATTGCACTCTCTACACTCTCTTCGAGGAGTATTCTTCCTCCCACCGAACAGAGTTTCCCCTTAAATGGACCGGTGTTGCGGACGATAGTCATCAGTTCTATCTTTCCGACTTTCTTTCGCACAGCGATACCGTCAACACATGTCACAACTCCTAGTTCCACAAAAAGATCATAAAGCGAGCGTTTGAGATGTTTTCCTTCAAACTGATCTGGGCGAGACATAAGCTCCCTTGCGAGTTCGTCGGTACTGAATTCTTGTAGCTCTTTTTTGCTTATGGTCATATGAATATTCTGGCATTATCTAGGGTGAGTGTAAAGCTGATTCCGTTTTCGATATGGAAAATGGGTGGGATGTCTTTCGACTTCACTTTTTTGAGTATGATACGTTTCAATTCAAGGCGAATCGCCCTTGTGATCGCGCTCAGTGTTGGCACGCTCTCGATGGCAACACATATCCTTGGAATTGGGGTCAGCTTTTATTATGCAACATTTTCCTAATAAAAGTGTTGTATTTATGATACGGACGAGGTCAAAGATAGCTTCTTCTATTTGAGGGTCTTCCGTGATATATTCACCAAACTGAACTATGGAAAAAATGGAAACAGCCAAGAATGAAAAGATCGTTATGATAGGATTTGGCTGGGTAGGGCAGGCTAATGCTCTCGCGCTCGTGCAAATGGGCTATAACGTCTACTGCTACGACGTTTTACCTCCCAAGCATCATTACAGTGGTGGTGACTACAAGCACTTGTATGAAAAGGTGACAGTGCTTAGTACCCCGCTTGAGATGGACGGAGAACACACTGCATATATGGTATGTGTAGGTGACCGTGTGGATGATAACGGCAGGCAAGATGTTGCCTTCATTCGTCAAGCACTCGAGTCTATAAAAGCTGCAAAAGGTACGATCATTCTCCGCTCTACGATTGTCCCCAAGACCCTCGCGTCCCTTGTCTTCGATTATTACATTCCAGAATTTCTTCACGAAAAGTTTGCGATACAGGAATGCATCAAGCCTTTTTATTTTGTATTAGGAAGCGGTACGCGCAAGCAAGATGCATGGCTGCCGTCTGTCATCGGTGTGTGGCAAGAACGCGCACAGAATGTATTTACCGGCACTTACAGTGAGGCTTCGCATATCAAATATTTCTCAAACATGTGGAATGCCGTCCGCATCGCTTTTGTGAATGAGATAGGCGATCTTGTCGCAGATGCAGCACATTCGAGTACTCCGACTGAAGATGCAGAACGCGTTATCAACTTCCTCTTTGAAGGAAAGAGCTACTTGCGATATGGACGCGGATTCGGTGGACATTGCTTGCCGAAGGATATGCGCGCATTCTTGGCTGAATATTCAGGAGAGCGTAATACTGCGATCCTAACGGGCACATATGACTCGAACACCATCCACGAAGATAGGCTTAAGCGGGCCGCCACACAACTCCCCGAATGGTATTCAGCATGGGACTACGAGAGTATCGCTCTACATCAGCGCAAAGCGATCGAAATAATGTTCAAGAATCTCTATCAGAGCGCTCCTGTATCTTTTGTGCGTCACTTACTTAAGCCGGCAATTATACTTGGTGAGCGTTTTGTTGCCGCCCGCACTAGCGAGGAGGCACGAAGAGTTTGGGAAGAGAAGGCAAAACAAAATGCCAGATACTATGTAAATCAAAAAACTCCAAGCGGGGAGCTCGTCGATGAGTCAGAGCTACAAAAGACCGGCAAAGAAGACTACGAAAAGCATATTTTAAAGGAGCCCGCACTTAGAGATTTACACAAAAATTTACAGGCTCACGTTGTGCTTGATATTGGTTCCGGAATCGGAAGAATGAGCGAGTTTTTTGCGAACGATTTCGCTACTGTGCACGGCATCGACATATCACCGACAATGGTTGATATCGCAAAGCGTCGACTCTCAGGTCTATTGAACGCTACGTTTACGGTAAACGATGGAGAAAAAATTCCCTTTGAGCCCGCCACTTTTGATCTTATTTTTTCTTATCTCGTTTTCCAGCACATCGATGACATAGGAGCCATAGAAAGATATTTTTCGGAAATATATCGCACCCTAAAGCCATGCGGTATTGCCAAGATACAATTACGCACAGGTCCAGGAGTAAGGCGCTGGGTGTGGTCGTATGGCCTGTCGTTTAACAGGGAGGAGGCTAAGAGGTTGGGTGAACGTGCTGGCTTTAGGGTCATTAGTGCTGAGATAGAAGGAGGGAAAAACCTATGGTTGACGCTTGCGCGACCTTAATTACAATATATTTTATGACATCAACTAGCAAAAAAATTCTTATAACTGGCGGGGCGACCTAAATTTTAACGACTGAGTGGAGTATAAAATTGAAAGCGACTTTGGTTTCTTGCGAGCGAAGCGAACTAGAAAGCAAGAAGTACTCACGTAGTGTACTCTGTTGAGAACACTACGAAACAATTAATTTCATTTATGAATAATACAACAAACAACAAAAAAATATTAATTACTGGTGGTGCGGGCTTCATCGGATACCATCTGACTAAGCGCCTTGCCGCACAAGGGCACACTATCGTCATAGCTGATAATTTCTTCCGCAGTGAGCATGATTCCGACCTTAAGGATGTTTTGGAAAATCCGAACGTGTCACTCTATCAAGCTGACCTCACGAAACCTGAGGCATGGGCAGGAGTAGGAGATGGCTACGATGAGGTCTATCACCTTGTCGGTATCAACGGGACGGAACTTTTCTATCAAATACCGCACGAAGTTCTGCGCATTGGTATTGCAACGACAATGAACGTGCTGGATTGGTTTCGCACGGTCAACAATAAGCCGAATGCAAAGATCCTCTATACCTCTTCTAATGAGGCTTATGGGGGCGCACTTGAAGCGTTTGTCCAACTTCCCATACCCACTCCAGAAAATGTGCCACTGGTCATTGCAGACCCCTATAACGCACGCTGGTCTTACGCAGGTCAGAAGCTAATTGGAGAGCTCTTCTTTATTCATTATTCGAACGCATATAACTTCCGCATGTCTATCGTGCGCCCTCACAATTTTTATGGTCCACGTGAGGGATATAAGCATGTGATCCCTGAGGTGATAGAGCGTATCAAGGAACGCGTCGACCCATTCCCAATATTTGGTGCAGATGACACACGTTCCTTTTGCTATATCGACGATGCCATCGAGGCAATACAGAGAGTGATGGAATCTGAAAAGACAGACGGCGGTACATATCATATCGGTACACACGAAGAAACCGTGATAAAGGATCTCATTGAAATTATTTTTGACATCATGGAGTGGCGACCAAAAGAGCTCGATATTAAAAATTCTCAGGAAGGGTCAGTGAAACGCAGACTACCTGATGTTTCAAAGATCCATCGCGATCTTGGCTGGAAGGCGAAGGTCGGACTTGAGGAGGGACTCCGCCCGATGATTGAGTGGTATATTAAGAATCCAAAGCCAACAAAATAAAATACCGCCTTGGCGGTATTTTATTTTGCTCTCCATCTCCTCGCCTGCTTACTTGTTGTCTTTGTAGAAAGATATTATTTCTCTGCAAACACGAAGTATGTCCTTGTCGGTGAGTGTAAATGCCGACGGTAGCCAAAGTGAAATAGGGGACATCCTCGTGCTTTCTGGGAAATTTTTGTCGGAGCGTTTGTATGCGAGTTGTCGGTGGATGGGATACCAATATTTGCGAGAGTCTATGTCAAGCGAGCGAAGATGCGCCTCGAGCTGATCACGCTTGGCGGTGGAGATATCGGTCCATTGCGGGATTCCTCCTGCTTGAAGCGGAAATATATGAATGTCGCCAACGCCTGTGAGGTGCTTCTGATACAATTCATAATTGCGTTCCATGCGCTTTGTGCGCTCTTTGAGGTGTGTAAGTTGTCCTAATCCGACCGCAGACTGTAGATCAGTGATACGGAGGTTGTAGCCTATCGTAGAGTGCACGTCATCACCGCCAGTTCCTCGTGCCGGTCTGCCCTGATTCTTGAGCGGTTTCAAAGCCTCATATATTTTTTTGTCGTTCGTAACGATCATTCCACCCTGACCGGTTGATATAGTTTTGTTTGGCGAAAACGAGAAGCAGCCTGCACTGCCCCATGTGCCGAGGTATTTCCCTTTATATACAGACATGAGCGCTTCTGCGGCGTCTTCAATGACGACAAGTTTGTACTTCTTTGCGATGCGTATTATTTTTTCCATATCGCAAGCTCTGCCGGTCACATGCACGGGTACGACAGCTTTTGTTTTTTTAGTTATGGCATTTTCTGTTGCACTTGGTGATAGGGTAAGCGTGCTCGGATCGACGTCGACAAGGATCGGAGTGGCTCCGAGCATGTCAACGGCGTTGACGGTGGCAATAAATGTGATATCAGGAACGATCACTTCGTCGCCGCGCTTAACTCCTGCGGCTTTAAGTGCGAGAAAGATGCCAATGGTGCAGTTATTTGTTGCCACTGCGTATTTTACGCCGAGCAATTTTGCGATCTCAGCTTCGAAGCGCAGAGTCAGAGGGCCTTCGTTGATGAAGTTCGCATCAAGAGCTGATGCTACGAATTTGTAGTCCTCTTTCTCGATTTGTGGCTGCCACCAAGGGATTCTTTTTTCCATATTCACTCTGATTATTTGCTAATGATCTTGGGGGTAGGAAGTGGCATGATGAACTTACCTTTGTAACCCAGCTTGCGATATATCTTCATAAGTTCTTCGCCAATGTGCCACGAGAGTACCAACGCATATTCAGGCTGCTCTTTGAATATCTTTGCTTCGTCAAATACTGGAATGTGCGTACCGGGGGTATAAAGCCCGATCTTCGGAGATCCTGCCTTTTCACCTGCATAAGAAACGAGGTGAGTGTTGATCTTTGAAAAACCAAGTAGTGTATTTGAGCGTGCGGCACTCGATATGCCCGCAATTGTGCCACCCTCATTCTTCACTTTTAATAGTAGTGTCAATAGTGCATTTTTTGCCGAAATGACGCGTTCGCCAAAGGCGCGCAAAGACTTCGTGTCATAAAGGCCGAGCTTCTCTTCCTCGCGGATAATCTCGCGTACGCGTTCTGATGGTTTGTGATCTCCGATCTTCATAAATACCCGAATCGATCCTCCAGCGGCAGAGATACGGTACGCGTCAACGACGCTCATGCCCGCACTTTTTGCGAGATAAAGCAGTGGCTTCATTGCGTAGAAACGCAGATGTTCGTGGTAGATAGTATCAAATTCTAGATTTTCGACGATATCAGCGAGATATTGCGATTCTGAGACAAAAACACTGTCTTTGTCCATGAGTGTCTTTATGGAACGGATCAACCCCGGTGTGTCGTTGATATGGGCGAACACGTTTGTTGCAGTAACAACCTTCGCTTTGCCGTGCTTGGCGACTATTTTTTTTGCACTAGTGAGGTTAAAGAATTCTTCGTACGTTTTTATCTTGTTCTTGTTCGCAACTCGGGCAGCACCTGTTGGCTCGACTCCCACTACTCGCATTCCTCTTTTCTTGAAGGAGTTAAGTAGCGTTCCGTCATTTGAGCCAATATCGACGATCAGGTCATTATTAGAATACTGATTTTCAGCTTTCATTGTTTCAGCGAGTGATTCAAAGTTTCTAATGAGCATATTGGTGAGGCCAGTGCGGTATGGGTATGTGGTGGGAAAAACAAGTTTAGGGTCCACGATATAATCAATCTGAAGAAGTTGGCATTTCTCACAGCGCACAAGACGAAGCGGATAAGTAACCTCAGCTTCGTGAAGTGTTTTTTCCGTAAGGTAATTCTGCACGATAGGCTGATGTCCCAGATCGAGGATAGGAACAAGCTTCTTGTTTTCGCAGATCTGGCATTTTTTGATGGCTCCTGTGTCACTTTTTTTCATGTTTATTAATTATCTTAATGGGTGTTGAATATGTAAAATATTTAAGTATTATACTATGACAGTAAAAGATGGATACTTGACTAAGACTGCTCGATATACCAATATTGAGTGAGATGATTAACGGTGGGATGAGCAAATACACATGAATAAAGACACTTTCCAATTCAATTCTCCCCAGTACGACTACTCTCTCTTGGCATGCGCAGGGGAAGATGTTTTTGTCAGCGCCAATTCTGAGATAAGACGTCCGCAATTAGTGAGACTTGGATCCCACATTGCGATCGATTCAGGTTTCTATCTCACCACCGCACTTGATATCGGTAATTACGTACATATCGGGCCTTATGTTGCTGTGATTGGGGGCAAAGAAGGTTCACTCAAGCTTGGACACTTTACCAATATCGCTGTCGGATCGCGCCTTGTGTGCGTCTCAGACCTTTTCACTGGTGAAGGCTTGATAACTGCACCCGGGATTCCAAAAGAATTTACCTCGCTTAAGATAGCACCAATCGTGATTGAGGATTTTGTGAATATTGGAGCAGGGGCCACCATTCTGCCAGGTGTTAGGCTCCGAGAAGGATCTGTGATAGGCGCAGGAGCGGTGGTGACGAAAGATACAGAGCCATGGAAGATATATGTCGGTAATCCAGCACGGGCGGTCAAAGATAGACCAAAAGCACAGATGCTCGCTTATGCAGAAAAGCTCGGCTATCCCTTTCCTTAGGCGTATGCACCTTAACTTGGGGGCATTTTTTATAACCCAATATTGATTGACAAGGTGACATTACTAAGCACTGTGATTCTCGTGTTTGGCAGTATATAATTGTGAGCAAATACCCATTATGAAAATATATTTTATCACGTCAAAGTTAAATTTTAGAAAGGCAGGTGGCTCAGTCGAGGAAATTGATTACATTATTCGCAATTTGATCAACCTTGGGCATCAGGTAACTGTTGTGACGGCATTTTCAAAAAACAACGACATCCCCGATCCATTGCCATATCCATTAAAAGAAGAGTTCTTCACGTCGAGAGGGCTGGTGGGGATGCAAGTTGAAGTTTTCAATGTACTTAAGAAGTATTCAAAGGAGGCAGATTTTTTTCTTATCGACGCGCATAATTTTATGTATGGCGCTGGCATGTATCGTTTACTCCGGGGCAGGGTGCCCGTTGGCGGATTTGTAAATCAATTTTTGACTTGTTGGCAACCATATATATCAAGTTTTTTTCCACAGACCAAAGAGGGGATATTCACTAAAACTAAAAAGAAAGTGCGTTGGCTTATTGAAAAGCATATCGGCTTGAGATTTGCAAACAGAGTTGATATATTCGCGTATGTTAGTCCAACTTTGCGTAAGACGTATGAAGATTTTGGTATGCGCAAAAGCGAGCGAGACTTTGTTATTGGAGATCCTATCGACATGAAGCTGCTTATGGAAGCAGCAGGCGTGTCCCAAACCGCTTATCGTGATCGCACTCCCCACCCTGGACCGATACTGCTATTCTTTTCCAGCCGAATCTCCCCGGGAAAAGGTTTTGATATGTTTCTTCAAGGATTCTCGCGGGTACAAAATAAAGACGATTTTAGGGTCATTCTGGGTGGCACAGGTCCAGAAGCTGTCTTTGCCGCACAAATGGTAAAGGATCTTGAGCTTGAGAAGTATGTGACATTACCTGGCTGGGTAAGCAAAGAACAGCTATTTGCTTATTATCGAGAAGCAGATATTTTCATTCAAGCTGATTGGTGGGTTGCCGGAACTTCCATCTCCCTGCTCTATGCGCTCGCATTTGGACTACCATCCATTCTTCCTGGAGGTGGAGGGTTACAGTGGAATGCGGGGGGCGGAGCACTCTACTTCCCATATCGTGATCCGGATGCTCTCGCGCGAAGGATAGAGGAACTTGGGGCTGATCCTGAATTACGTGCCAAAATATCAGCAAGTTGTTATGAGCGATTGGCTATGCCCGATATGGACTACCCCGCACTCATTGCCGAGTTCGCCGGTAAACTCGAAGCAATAAAAAGCAAAAACTAGGGAATTCGCTTGAACGATTTTGCGATAACGACTAGGGTTTGATATGGCCCCTTATTAAGAACTCTCCCGAAAAAAACTATAGTCGATCCATAAATTATCCCTGACAGACAAACAAGCAGTAGGAATCCTGTCGTTGAGTTTGCAAAAGGATACTGCAAGAAATACAGCGCGAACGGTAGGGGGACAATTATGCCCAAACCTACGATACTTACGCTCTCCAAGATACGTTTCCAGCTCGGAGCTATAAGTTTGTGTACCAATGTTAGCGCGAAGGTGTTTGTAATGAGCGAAGAAAGTAATAGTGCCCATGCCGCACCAATTATCCCAAACGGAGGTACAAGAAGGAGCAATAGGAGTGTGAATCCTCCCGAATAAACGATATTCAAATTGAAATGCAGGCGTGGTTTATTGAGTGCATTAAATATTGGACGTGCAAGGCTTGAGATGATCGCATCAAGTGTGGCTGGGATGACGATGATTTTTAGGATAAAACCCATATCTAGCCAACGTGATCCGAGTAATATGCTCACAATATGCTCTCCCGCGACGAGTATTGCTGCAAGAAAAGGAAGTGATATCACTACAAGTAGGTCGGTGCTTTTATAAAACCCCTCACGAACATATGCTAGAGAATCGTGTATGGCCGCAAACGTCGAAAAGCCCACCTTTCCTATGATGCTTGCCACGATTGATGATGGCGCTTGTGCCAAACCCTTAGCTTTTGTATATAGACCAATGTTGCTGGCACCCGCAAAACGCCCAATGAGGACGTTCTCTGCCGTTAATGCGATCTGATGCAAAATTTCTTGTCCATAGAGCCAAGAACCATAACTCAAGAGCGGCTTGAGCTTTGAAAATCTCATGTCTATGTGTGGACGGTAATCATTTAATACATAAGTCGAGAGAGCTGCAAACAATAATGCAGTAGTATTTCCTGCAAATAAAGCCCAATATGAATGGAAAGTCAGTGCCCCTGCGACAGATATAATACTCGTTGTGCTTTGAATGATAAAATCTCTTATGAAAAACTTCTTAAAGTCTAAATTTCTGGAAAAATAGATCTGTCCAATATTACTAAATCCATTAAATATGAGCGGAAGTGCGCTTAACTGAAAAAGAAGGATATTTTCTTCAGCATTAAAAAATTTTACCACAAGAGGTGCAGAAAAAAAAACAAGAATTGCAATTGCAAATCCGCGCAGTATCTGGAAAGTCCAAACACTATTTAGAAATGGTTTTTCTTTTCCTGACTTGAGAGGAATAAGGGCAGTTTCAAAAGCTATGGCAGTAAATGAGTCGGCTAAAGCCGGGTAGATTCCCGCGAGGGTTATAATTCCAAAGTCTGCGGGTGTTAAGAGTCTTGCGGTTATGAAAAAGGTGCCAAAGGCAAACATTTTCTGACTTACCATATTGATGAGGTACCAATGCCCCCCAGCAAGAGATCTTCGCAACGTTTCTTTATTATCTATTGTTTTAACTGCAAGTATTTCATCATCTTTTTCATCCATAACATTTATTTTTTCTGTAATCCGATCTTTTGCGCTAGGAGATGTGAGATCTTGAGAATGCCGTCATTATCCATCACTTCTTGCAAGGATCTGGCGTAAACCCAGAGTTCGAGATAATCAAGCGGAATAGAATCTTCGTAAAGAGCGGTGTAATAATTTAAAAGAGAATTTTCGTCGTGTTTCCATGTCTCAAGCTGCTCTTTTACCAAATATGGCAACTCTTCGAATCCGTAACAACGTTTTACACCAGGTACGTCGTTGTAGTATACATCGCCAAATGTAATGATCGGTTTTTTGAAGAGTATGCTTTCCCAGCCCCCTGTCCCTGTAATGGTTAGAGTGAGAGCTGTTTTCTGAACAAGGTCAAGTCCTCGTATTCGTGGGTTTATCAGTCGTATATTTGGAACTTTTAGCAGTTCTTTGTAATAAGCTCGCGTACGCGAGCCAACCATCGGAGGGTGGTCTTTAACATATAGCATCATGTCGATAGGGAGCGACCGCGCGATCGCCTTTATCAGGGGTATTTGATCTGCATAGTATGGTGCATAGAGCATGGTAGCCATTTCTGGATCATAGTGAAGAGGGAAGTATGCAAAACGCTGTTTAGGGTCCACTGGGCTGTAGAGATCTGTGTATCCCCTTATTCCGCGTACTTTTTTCTTGATCTTGTCCCATACGAGCCACCAAATAAATGCATCGGTATAGTCGTGATTATGGAGCTTTTTGAAATCTTTGATCAGCGTTTTGATGTGCCATCCAATACTCCAAAAGAGATGTGCGGGCTTCAAAAAAAAGAGATGTGTCGCTCGGCTTGTCTGATCTCTGTGTGTCGGATCAGCTGCTCTTTCAAAGATTGAAGGCGCATTTCGAAAGTCCTCTAATATTTGTTTTGCCTCTGATGTTTTTTGAGATATTTCACCTGCTTGGAGTTCGTCAAAGCGTTTTTTAACCCATGTGAATCTCTTGTGTGTTTCGGTGAGAACAACTCTATTGTTGACTCTCGCAACGTCTATCATGATCGTTTGAATTCCACGTTTTTGAGCTATTCGATAGAGGATGTCGCTGCCGACCGATCCGATGACTGAAAAGAAAAGTACATCAGGCTTTTCACGATCAAGAAAAGCGATGATCTCTTTCGCGGTGATTTGAAGACGCTGAAGCATTTCTTTATGAGAAAGAAGCGCTTTGTTGTGCGGATATTCTCGGATAAGCTGACTACTCATTACTACGCGATCAATGTATAGGTATGGCCAAAGGTTCGGTATTCCGTACTCCTTTTCTATCGAACGAAGATAATCAAAGTCTATCTTCTCATCATTAAGTTTTTTATGAATGTCCTCTTCGAGTAAGAGTCCTGTGTACACTACATCTTTTTGTTTTTTGAGAAATTCTAAGCTGTCGCGCATACTTACAAAGGCGCAGAATTGTACGTCATCGTAGTGTTTATTGATATGGAATGCCATTGAGTGACCCAAGAGAACAAAACGGCGTTGTAGAAAAAAGCAGACTTTCATGGAAATATTATTATTATCTTAAGGTTACGATAGCACAGGGTGGTGTTTCATAAAAGTGGGCAGGAATGGTAATATTTACCTTATGTATAACCAAAGAAAAGAAAAAATTGTTGCAATTATTGAGGCGCGCATGACATCAAGCCGATTACCCGGAAAGGTGCTTATGCCGATCGCAGGTATGCCTGCGCTCGAAATGTTGATCACGCGCCTAAAACGAAGTAAATACATAGATGCTATCTGTGTCGCCACGACGACAAACAAGGAGGATGATCCCGTTATTGCTTTGGCTCAAAAATTAAATGCAGGAACCTTCCGAGGAAGTGAAAGTGATGTCCTTGGCAGAGTCTTGGGTGCAGCTGAGTCCATGCAAGCCGATCTCTTGGTAGAGATCACGGGTGATTGTCCGTTTGAAGATCCTCTGCTTATTGACCAGGGAATTGAAGAATTTTTCGCACATGACGTTGATGTTTCCACAAACCTGATGAAAGAAACATTCGCAATCGGATTTGATGTACAAGTTTATCCGGTCAAAGTCTTAGCTGAAGTAGATAAGCTCACTCAAGAACCGATTGATCGTACGCATGTTTCTTATTACATATATCAACATCCGGAGAAATATCGTGTATATAATTTTGAAGCGGACCCAGAACATTACGGACCGGAGCATCGTTTAACTCTGGATGAAAAGGCTGATTATGAGGCGCTTTGCACTATTGCAGATGCTTTGTATCCTCAAAACCCTGATTTTTCGGCGAAGGATATCACGTTGTATCTTCGAGCGCACCCTGAAGTAGTTGCTATCAACCAAAATGTGCGTCAAAAAGAATATCATGAACTCTAATTCTAGAAAAAGATCATATACTGCAGTTATTTTTGGGGTAGGTCGAATGGGTGCTGGTTTTGATGATCCTCGATCTAAACACATTCTTTCTCATGCTCACGCTCTTACAATGCATTCGCGCTTCACACTTTCTGGTGTGACCGATATTGATCGTGCGCAGGGAGAAAAAGAAGCCCTGAGGTGGAAAACCGAGTTCTTCGCAGACGCAAGCGAGATGTTGGAAAAAAATAAGCCTGATGTTGTCATTATTGCAACACCCTCTTATGCACATGCCGAACTCCTGCAAAAAGTTGCCACAACAAATCCCAAGCTCATAATTTGTGAAAAGCCAGTAATTAGCAGTGCAGAAGAAGGAGTACAACTTCGTAAGTATTTTGCAAAAAAAAATACCCAGATCTTGATCAATTTTCCAAGGCGTTTTGATCCTGTGATACAAAAAGAGAGGGATCTGCTCATCAAGGGAAAATATGGTCGGGTCATTTCAGCGAATGCAATATACTCAAATGGGATCTTGAATAATGGCTCGCACATCATGGACTTGGCAAGGTTTTTTTTCGGTGAAGTGGTTTCGCTAAAAGCACTTGACGGTGTTGCCGATCATGGAAACGATGATCCAAGTATTGCAGGTTACGCAACGTTTAAGCGATGTCCGCAGTTTTCTCTAATGACGGGTGATGAACGAGAATATTCAGTATCTGAGTTTGAGATATTTGCCGAACGTAAGCGTTTGCGGTTCACAGATTTTTTTCTCACGCTGAGAACCCAGAATATCATTGCTGATCCTGTTTTTAAGGGTTTTCGTGGATTGGGGCAGCAAAAAGAAATCAAGACACAATATTCAAACTCATTAATGAATATGCTCGACCATGCGGTATCCGTGATCGAGGGCAAAGAAACCCCCCGCTCCACACTTGAAGAAGGCATCAGGACACAAGAAGCATGCCTTACATTATTAAGATCATTTCGCAAAAGCCATGAGTAAACTTGCAATAAACGGAGGTGAGCCGATACGAAGTAAAGAAAAACTTTTCCCAGCATATAATACGATCGGTAAAGAAGAAAAAGAAGCGGTTCTACGTGTCCTTGATTCCGGAGTCCTCTCGAAATATTTTGGAAGTTGGGATCCTAGTATGCCGGCAGAAAAGCAAGATTTCTACGGAGGACCTGAAGTGCGCAAGCTTGAGCAAGAATGGGCAAAAAAATTTGGTGTTAAACATGCTGTCGCGATGAACTCTGCAGCCTCAGGCCTTATCGCGGCGATCGGAGCGATCGGTATAGAACCGGGGGATGAGGTCATTGTCTCGCCGTATACCATGGTCATTTCTGCGACTGCTCCCTTGTTTTATGGGGCAATACCAGTCTTTGCGGATGTGGAACCTGAATATTTTTGTTTGGACCCAAGATCGGTTGAAGCCAAGATTACACCTCGTACCAAAGCGATCATTGTGGTCGATATTTTAGGACAGCCGTACAATGCTGATGCGATCAATGCGATCGCAAAAAAGCACGGCATTGCGGTGATCGAAGATGCTGCTCAAGCACCAGGGGCGATGCATAAAGGACGTTACGCAGGAACTCTGGGGGACATAGGGGTCTATTCTCTCAATTACCATAAGCACATCCATTCAGGAGAGGGAACACTTGTGGTGACGAACGATGATCGACTGGCTGAACGTCTGCAACTTATTCGTAATCACGCCGAAGCCGTTGTTCCTGACAAGGGGATCACTGATCTCGTTAATATGGTCGGCTATAATTTTCGCCTCACGGAAATTCAGGCCGCCATCGCATGTGCACAGCTCGCAAAGCTTGATGATCTCATTACTGAGAGACAGAAAAATTGCGCATACCTTGCAGAACGCTTAGGAAAGATCCCTGGAATTATACCAGTCGCTATCAGGGCTGAGAGCACACATGCATACTATGTGCAGCCATTTTTGTTCGATGCCGATGTTATGGGTTGCAAGCGTGATAAGTTTATTGAGGCGATAAGGGCAGAGTTGCCGGCGACCTCCCTTCGTGAAAGCGACGGGCCTCTTATCGTGGGAGGTTACGCAAGACCACTTTACTTACTTCCAGTTTTTCAGCAACAGGTCGCTTTCGGCTCTAAGGGGTACCCTTTCCGTTCAGAATTTTATAAAGGCAAAACTCAGTATGAAAAAGGCACCTGTCCTGTCGCGGAAAATCTTTATCAGGAAAAACTTTTTTATCATGAAATGATGCGCCCCGGCATGAGTAAGAGTGATCTTGATGATGTGGTGGCGGCATTTCAAAAAGTTTATGAGTATCGCGATGAACTTCGTTAGTCATGCGAGCGTCACAAAAAAAACAAAAACCCGAAGTGCTGGTAGTTGCCTATGAAGCCGGGGGGAGTGAGGTCATTGCTGCCTATATCAAAAAGCATAAAGATCAAAAAATATTCCATATTTATGCGGGTGGCCCTGCTGCGAGAATATTTCGGCGTGAACACTTACATCCTAAACGCATAGAAGACACGCAAGAGAGCGTCGTCGGGATAGTAGAAAGACATCGTAACGTAGAGTTTGTGCTTACGGGTACAGGCGTGGAGACGAAAATTGAATTTCGTGCGATAAAAGAATCAAAACGTCGTGGATTAAAGACGTTCGCTTATCTTGATTCGTGGGTAAATTATCGGGAACGTTTCCGTTATCCGCATAAAAAATGGAAAGAAGACCTTCCTGATGAATTATGGGTGGGAGATAAATATGCTCTTTTGCTTGCCCGACGCTTATTTCATAGCTCCATGCGAATTCGTTATGTGAAGAATGAGTATTTTGGCGGCATCGTCGAAAGATTCAATAAAAGTGTATCTCAATTTGACACAGCAAAACAACTTTTGTTTTTAAGTCTGGGTCTGACTCCTGGCGTGCAAGAAATATTCGGTGAGCTATTATATCATTTGTCCCGCACAAAAAACCCGCCCACTGTACGTGTGCGTTTCCATCCCTTTGATCAAAGGGATCGTTACGACAAATTGATCAAGCAGTACCGTGGGAAAGTGCGGGTGATAAAATCTAAAGAAAAAGATATCGTTAGTGACCTACTCTATGCGAGAGTGGTCGTCGGCACTGAAACAGTAGCAATGGTCGCGGCGGTTCTGGCTGGAAGAAGAACTATCAGTATCAGAACCCCAGGGAAAAAACCCGAACTTCCATTTCCCAAGATCATTCATGTGCATTCTGCGAAAGAAGCGGTAAACTCAATCGAAACATGAAACAGATGAACATAAATGACCTACCGCTTTATTCTGCCTGGCCTGCTAGGCTATTGGGACTAACTCCATTTACCTTTAAGGAGCGCACGAGAACAAAAGTACTAAAAGAATATGATCAAGAAAAATTTAGTGCTTTACTGGAATATTTTCATTCCTCTTCTTCTAAGCTTAACGCGGAGAAAATGAGAGAATTTGAGTGGGGTGATCTCGGTGCCGAAACATGTTATTCACGCGGACAAAAGCTTTATGTTGATAGTGCAGGTAAAATACTTGAACTTGAAAGAAAACTTTTTATTAGCGCCTTTAAGGCTCTCATGCCGAGATGTGATACTGTCGTTGAGCTGGGTGCTGGATACGGCCACAATCTAGCACTATTAGAGCACGTATATCCCGATAAAGAATTCATTGGCGGTGAGTTTTCTCCCAATGGAGTGTCACTCGGACGGCAGATTTTAAGTCAGCGTAAAATTACAATGACACAGTTCGACTATTTTGATTCAGAATGGCAGCTATTCAATAAATTAAGAGGCAAAAGAATTTTAGTTTTTACTTATCATAGTGTAGAAATGTTGAAAGAAGCTCGTTTATTTTTTGAAAAGCTTGAAGTCTACAAAAACGATATTGTTGATATTTTACTTTTTGAGCCCCTCTATGAGGTAGAAAACAGCAATACGATGCTTGGGTTATTGCGGAAGAAATATATAGATGCCAATGATTACAATAGAGATCTCGATAGTGTAATAAGTAAAACCTCGGGTCTAACTGTCATTGAGCATGAAGATGACTATTTCGGCTCAAACCCGCTCTTTGCTCAGGCGAAACTTCATTTACGCTTTAGATAGAATTTTAATTGCATGAGACTTAAAGAATACGAAGGAAAAGAATTATTTCGAAAGCATGGCATCGCTACGCCAGTAAGTTTACTCATGAAAGAAAAGGATGTAACAATTCCCTCAACCTTCCCAGTCATGCTTAAATCTCAGGTGCTGGTAGGTGATCGAAAAAAGAAAGGCGGAATTCTGAAAGTAGTTACTAAGAATGAATTTTTGCATGTCATCCAGGAACTTTTTTCCCTCCCAATTGATGGTGAATTACCTAATGTAATACTTGTTGAAGAGTTGGTTAACTATGTTGCAGAATATTATGTAAGTTTTTCGTATTCGAGTGAATTTCGTACTCCGGTATTGGTACTGAATACAGTTGGCGGAAGCGGTGTAGCCAGTGGCGTGATAATTCCTATAAATGTTTTGCTCGGATGCACAGAGGGATTTGCTAAAAATGCGCTTCTTAGGGCTAATATAAAACCGACTGAAGCCATTATTCAGGTGGTCATGAATCTCTGGAGAGCATTTACTGAAGAACATCTCGTGCTTGCCGAGATCAATCCACTTTTTGTTCTTAAAGATGAGAGTGTGGTTGCGGGCGATGCAAAGGTTATCCGTGATGATGCATTGCTTGAAAATGTACCTAAGCCATTTGTGAGTCTTGGCGGTGATATAGCAATTATCGCCTCTGGCGGCGGTGCGTCGATGTTAAATATCGACATCCTCATGCGTGCGGGGGGGAAACCTGCGAATTATGTGGAATATTCAGGTAACCCGCCAGCTTCTGTTGTAGAAGAGCTCACAAAACGAGTACTTTCTCAGCCGGGGATTCGTGGGCTGTGGGTCGTGGGTGGTACGGCAAATTTTACTGATATATATGAGACAATATCAGGATTTGTTTCGGGTTTGCGTAATCTGTCCAAGAAGCCCGAATACCCCATCGTAATAAGAAGGGACGGACCACGACAAAAAGAGGCAAGGGCTATGCTTGAAGATGTTGCCCGAAACGAGGGATACAATATACATGTGTTTGGACCTGAAATATCGATGGCAGAATCAGCTCGGATTTTAATAGACCTTATGAAACAAGCATGAGTATTCTTGTCGACAAAAATACCGTAGTGCTTGTGCAGGGTATTACCGGCAAAGAAGGTGCTCGCGCTGCAAAAGAAATGGCTTCGTATGGTACCCGCGTGTGTGCAGGCATAACCCCAGGTAAGGGGGGTCAGGTGACCCCTGAGGGTGTGCCTATCTTCAATACTGTCGCAGAAGCCATGATCCAGTTTCCAGAGATAAACACCTCGCTCATTGCAGTCCCCGGAAAGTTTGTAGGTGCTGCAGCGGAGGAGTCTATCAACGCACAAATACCGCTTATAAACATTTTGAGCGAAAGAGTTCCAATGCTTCATGTCGCGCGCATCATTGCCCTCGCGCGCCAAAATTCAATTACTGTTGTCGGACCTTCGTCAGTAGGGATCATATCTCCAAGCAAGGGGAAGGTTGGAAGCATAGGCTCATCGGGGCTTGCCGAGAAGATTTTTGTTTTAGGACCAGTGGGGGTGATATCGAAGAGTGGTGGGATGACGGCTGAGATTTCACGAATTTTGACTGAAGGCGGTTTTGGGCAGAGCACGGCAATAGGCATAGGAGGAGACCCGCTTATTGGCTCTGATTTCTGTGATATCGCCATACTGCTTGAGGATGATGCAGAAACAAAGTTTATCGTAATATTTGGAGAAATAGGAGGTACTTATGAGGAGAAGCTCGCCGAGGCAATTGCATCAAAAAAGATCACAAAGCCTGTGGTCGCACTCATTGCTGGAATATTTGCTGAAACGCTTCCACTCGGAACAACACTTGGTCATGCGGGTGCTATCGTAGAGGGAGGCAAGGGCAAAGCAAGTGCAAAAATTACAGCACTCAAGAATGCAGGAGCATATATCGCAGAGACTCCCGAAGAGATTGTTGTTATACTGAAAAAACTAGTGAGTAGTTAAAGTAAATCAAAAATGAAATTCGACACAAAAATAAGCAAGACAGTGGAAGGCGAACATCAAATCTATGGTCACCCTATTTCTGAGCTGATGCAAAAGCACACCTTCACTGAAGCTGTTCATCTTTTATATACAGGAAAGTTACCTTCCGATGGTGAACGCATGCTTCTAGACACAATGCTTGTTTCTGCGACAGAGCATGGAGTCGAAGCCCCATCGCTTTATGTTCCTCGAATTAGTGCTGCCTCAGGAAATTCTGTACACACTGCTATTGCTGCGGGGATCCTTGCAATAGGCGAGAATCATGGGGGAGCAGGAGAAGCAGCAGCACGCCTTTTTGCTCGACATGAAGATCCAGAATTTTTAGTAAGTGAATATCTAAAGGCCAAGAAGCATATGCCTGGGTTCGGGCATCGAGTTTACAAAGACGAAGACCCTCGTGCAACTATTGTTTACAACCAAGCAAAAGAAGCGGGTGTGTCACTCGCATCCTTTGAAAAGGCTTACGCCATAGAATCAGAGCTCGAAAAGCAAAAAGGGGAAAAACTCCCTTTAAATATTGATGGGGCGTTCGCAGCGGGCGTACTTTCGCTTGGCATGGACGCTCGCGCAGGCAAAGCCCTTTTTGTGCTTGCTCGTGTATCAGGAATGGGAGCCCACGCGATAGAAGAATTGAATCAGGGAAACGGCTACCTAAGGCTTGCCTCAGAAGATAAAAAATTTAATTGAATGATCCGCTTGCTACCTAAACGCATCCTAGAGTATTATCATATTTATGATTTTGAAGGAACCAATTAAAGGAAATAGATTATATTTGCGTTCAATGGACGAAAAGGATGCGTCGCCCGACTATGTCAGCTGGCTCAATGACACTGAAGTAAACAAATTTCTTGATACTAAAAGTTCAAGCATCGATGAGCAGGCAAGGTACATAAATATCAAAAATGCTCAGGCGGACTCACTTTTACTTGGAATATTTACAAATGAAAACAAGAGACATGTTGGTACTATTAAACTCGAGCCAATAGATGTGCAAAACGGACAAGCAACTATTGCTGTAATGTTGGGGGACAAATCGGCTTGGGGTAAGGGTCTTGGCGGAGAAGCAATGAGACTGTTGATTGACTACGGTAAAAAAAAATTATTTATAAAAAAAATAAATTTAGGAGTAAGATCTGAAAATATCACAGCGATCAAATCTTATGAAAAGTTGGGCTTCATAGAAATTAAAAGGACCCCTCAATTAATGCCTCACGGATCAAATTCGTATGAAAATGTGTTGATGGCCTTGGATGTTAGCAATAATTCTGAAATATATGAGACGATGCAGTAAATGTGTAACACCTGAAACTCAGGATATGATTAGTTTTGACAAGGATGGGGTGTGCGCAACATGTCGAAATGTTGAGTATAAGCAAGAAAAGATCGATTGGGTTGAACGAGAAAAGATGCTTGGGGAAATTCTTGATAAACACCGCGGTAAAGGAGTTTACGACTGCATTATTCCATTCAGCGGAGGGAAAGACAGTACCTTTGCAGCTTATATCTTGGCTACAAAATATAAACTCAAGCCCCTCATTGTAAACTTCGACCACGGCTTCTATCGTCCCAAAACACTTGCTAATGTTGAAAGGACTGTAAAAAAGCTGGGTATCGGGTATCTCAAGTTTAAGCCTGACTGGCAGGTTGTTAAAAAATTAATGCGCGTCTCACTTGAGCGAAAGGGTGACATCATGTGGCACTCGCATTGTGGAATTTTTGCTTACCCCATGCACATCGCTATAAAATTTAATATTCCACTTATAATTTGGGGTGAGCCAAACTCAGAGTACAGTAGTGTATATAGTTATGAAGATGATGAACAAGTTGACGAGCAACGCTTTAATCGTCTTGTAAATTTGGGTATCAATGCTGAAGATATGCTCGGGATGCTTGATGGGTCAGTGACCGCAAATGATCTTTTTCCATACACCTACCCTAATGCAAAAGATCTTAAAGCGATCGGCTATCGCTCATTTTGCCTCGGGACATACATTCCATGGGATACAAGAAAGCAATCAGAGCTAATTCACGAGAAGATCGGTTGGGATGGAGATCATGTGGAAGGAATTCCGTTTGAGCGATATTGGTATGAAAAAGTCGAAGATGCATTCCAGGGTATCCAAGATTATCTGAAATGGGTCAAGCGAGGCTTTTCGCGCATGACACATTTGGCGTCCATCGACATTCGCAATGGTCGAATGACCAGAGAAGAGGGTCTTAAGTATGTTGAAAAGTATGAAGGTTACCGCCCAGCCAGTCTTGATGTCTTTCTTCAGGCCATGGATATGACAGAGGAGAAATTCAATGAGATCGCACTTCGCCATGTGGTCGCGCCTCATGTGCCGCCTGATCTAAGTAAAGTTCCGCGGGGACAAGAGCTCTGGGACCAACAATTATGGACGATTAATAACGATATTGACTGAAGTTATGATAGTTGTGGTTGATTACGGACTTGGTAATTTATTTTCTGTCGCAAAGGCTTTTGAAATGATTGGAGCCGAGGTCAAGATCTCTGCTGATCTCGAAGATATCAAGAGGGCCGAGCGACTCATCCTTCCCGGAATAGGTGCATTCGGCGACGGGATAGAAAATTTACGAAAAGGGGACATGATCCCCGTACTATATGAGCAGGTAGTCATGAATAAAAAACCATTTTTAGGGATATGCTTGGGTATGCAGCTATTAGCTGACGTGGGATTTGAATATGGTAAATATGCCGGATTGTCATGGGTCTCTGGAAAAGTAGAAAAACTTGAGGTCGGGTCCGATCTTAAAATCCCTCATGTCGGATGGAATGATGTCATTCTGCAAAAAGAAAGTCCATTATTTGAAGGAATCAAGAATGGATCGGATTTTTATTTTGTACATAGTTATCAACTGGTCTGTGATAACGCTTCGGATGTTTTGGCCAGTACTTTTTATGGTGGGCAAATTACTGCCGCGGTACAGAAAGATAACATATTTGCAACTCAGTTTCATCCAGAAAAGAGCCAAGAAGTTGGGTTAAAATTGCTGGAGAACTTCGTTAATTGGAAACCAGTATGTTAAAAACGCGATTAATACCAACACTACTGCTCAAGGATGGTCGTATGATCAAAACAAAACAGTTTGATGAGTATCAAGATGTTGGCAATCCGCGAACAGTTGCTAAAGTCTACGATGCGCAGAGAGCCGATGAGCTCATATTTTTAGATATTACTGCGACCACAGAAAATAGACACTTTCTTGCGGATACAGTCACAGCTGTTGCGGAAGAGTGTTTTATGCCTCTAACGGCAGGGGGAGGGATAAGAACAGTGGCTGATGCACGAGAATTGCTTCAGAGGGGTGCAGATAAGATCGCGATTAATACGGCAGCGATAAAAGACCCCCAGTTCATAACAGAATTAGCCAAGAAGTTCGGACGCTCAACGGTCATTGTTTCAATTGATTATAAAAAAAATACTCTCGGGGAAAATGAAGTATTTGTTGAACGTGGACAGAAATCGACTGGGCGAGATCCAATCGAATGGGCAAAAGAAGTCGAGCGAATGGGAGCAGGCGAGATTTTGCTCACTTCTATTGAGCGTGAAGGCATGATGGTTGGGTATGATCTTGAGCTAATAAGAAAAGTTTCAGACAGTGTCAATATACCAGTCATCGCTTCAGGAGGAGTAGGTTCAATTGACGACTTTGTAAGAGGAATACACGAAGGACATGCCACAGCCGTTGCTGCAGCGAGTATATTTCATTTTACCGATCAAAGCATTTTTAAGGTACATTCGCATATGAGAGAAGCTGGCTTGTCTGTAAGGCGTTAGATATTAAAAACCATATAACACCGCTGTACAGGGCAGTTGATTATTGTTAGACTTCGATTTAAGCTGCACACTTATGTGCGCGAACTTTGTAACAAAATGCAACTATTGTATATAAATCAGTGTTCAATAATATATACCTATGACTAATTCTCAGCCTCTTATTAATGTACTGGTTACTGGTGGTTGCGGTTTTATCGGATCCAATTTTATTCGACAACTTTATCATACTCACCCGAATTATCGCATTTATAATTTGGATGCTCTTACCTATGCGGGCAATTCAGAAAATCTTACTGATATTGAAAAGCTTGAAGTGGGTCGAAATGAAAACGAACGTCGCTATGTCTTCGTTCGCGGCGATGTCGCCGACAGAGAACTATTAAGGGTGCTTTTTGAGGAGCATGGATTTACATATATTTTTCATTTTGCTGCGGAAACGCACGTTGATCGCTCTTATTCTAATCTCGTAGATTTTATACGCACAAATGTTGATGGCACTATTATGCTCGCAACTATGGCTATGAAATTTGGCGGTAAAATGGTGCATATATCGACAGATGAAGTTTACGGTTCTATTCCAGAAGAAGTAGGATTCGTAGATGAAGATGCTGCATTTCATCCCTCAAACCCATATGCAAGTTCAAAAGCAGCAGCAGATATGCTTCTTCAGTCATTTATGCGAACTTACAATGCCCCGATCAATATTGTTCGCGCAACAAATAATTATGGTTGTTTTCAGTACCCAGAGAAACTCCTTCCGCTCGCAATGACAAATTTGTTAGAAGATGTGCAAATACCTATACATGGCGCCGGAACTCACTTGCGACAATGGATACACGTCGAAGATTTTGCCCGAGCAATTGATCTTGTATCTCTAAATGCCCCAACAGGAGCAATTTATAATGTAGCTGGTGAGCATGCTTCGAATCTCGAAGCGTTATCAATAATTGCAACTTATCTTGGAAAAAATATTGATGAATATAAATACCACACTCCCGATAGACCGGGTGCAGATTATCGTTATGCCATTGATTCGTCAAAACTTGAAAGAGAACTTGGATGGAAAAGGCAACATGATTTTCGCTTGAGCATCCTCTCTGTTGTCGATTGGTATATCGCCAATCGTCCTTGGTGGGAAAAGATCAGAATGAAAAAAGAATTTACTGATAATTACAAGAAACAGTCGCAAGCAAAATACAGTTGATAGATGTTTGATCGGTATTATAAAAACGATTCTACTCGGGATTGATAGAACAACTCGTATGGTAAGGGAATTTTAATCCTTATCAAAGTTAAAGTAGCAAGCTCAGATCTCAGTTATCAATGAAACATGAAATAATTCTTGGTAGCAATTGTCTATTGCAATCAAGAATTGTTTTTACTGAGAGTTTTTTTTGTACCAGGCGATTGTCTTCTGTAGCCCCTCTCTAAGCCCAGTCTTTGGTTGCCAGTCGAGTAAATTCTTTGCTTTCATGTTATTGGATTGCCAAAGGTCACCATCATATGCAAGACCCTTCTCAGAACCCCAAGAGATAGCACTTGTTGAGTCGCATAGTTTTAATGCATCCTTCCCTAATTCTTTTAGAGTTGTACCTTTGCCGCTTCCGATATTTATAATTTCGCCGCTTAATTGATCTGCACGATCCCCTGCTTTTATAAATGCCTCGGCGATATCGCTCACATATGTGAAGTCACGAGTAACAAGAGGAGAAGAAAGAGAGATTGGTTGATTTAAGAGTGCATGCTCAACAATAACGTGCATTAAGCGTCCTTTCGGTATTTCTGGTCCGTATGGGGTAAATAGACGAAGCGTTACCACTGGAGCACCCCTACCTCCTTCCTGCTCACATAAAAGCGTTGCAGTAAGCTTAGTGATGCTATATGAATCTTGCGGACCAAGTGGAGCATGTTCATCGACCGGAGTAGCACTAGACGCATACTCAGTGAAAGATCCCGTATTCACCATTGGAACGTTTTCTGATTTTGCATACCTGACGAGTGCCATAGTTGCAATGACGTTAGTCGCCAGTAGTTCTTGAATAGCAGGCTCGTCTCCTCGTCTGTGAATACACGCAGCAAGATGATAAATGCGGTCGGGGCGAACTGACAGAAGCAATTCTTCCAGTTTGGGAATGTTGCTTATATCGATATTGTGAAAGATAGGTTTATTAAGAACTTCCGACAATATAACTGGAATTTTATCGTATCGACTGGTGAGATGTACCTCGTTGTTACCCTGCGCTAGAAGCATTAATGCTAAATGGCTACCAATGAAACCTGTACCACCTGTTATTAGGATGCGGGACATAAAATAATTATATGATTTTTACCCCTCGCTTGCAACTTGTCGACTTGTATCGCAAGGTTCTATGTTGTATCGTATTTTAAATGGTTGCTACATATAAACTCGAGAGAAGGTTATCATGGTCATAATAAGTTAGATTTACCATGAAACATATACCTTACGGACATCAGAACATTGATACAAATGACATTGAAAGTGTCGTCACAACTCTACACTCCGAGTGGCTTACTCAAGGACCGAAAATAAAAGAGTTTGAAAACGCTCTCGCTAAAGCTACGGGGGCAAAGTATGCGGTACTTGTTTCAAACGGCACTGCGGCGCTCCACCTCGCGTATCTTGTCGCGGGAATCGGCAAGGGGGATGAGGTGATCACTACACCGAACACATTCGTAGCGACAACGAACATGCTTCTTGAGGTTGGTGCGAAACCGGTGTTTTGCGACATACGAGAAGATACCTACAACATAGATGAAACCAAGATTGAGAAGTTAATCACAAAAAAGACTAAGGCCATCGTACCCGTACATTTCGCCGGAAACCCAGCTTCAATGGATAAGATTTATGCTCTAGCTAAAAAACATAAACTTTTGGTTATCGAAGACGGCGCACAGGCGCTCGGGGCTTTTTATGGAAAAAAGAGAACAGGCGGAGACCGCGGTGATATGGTGACGTTTAGTTTTCATCCAGTCAAATCAATTACGACAGGGGAGGGTGGAGCAATTGTCACTAATAATAAAAAATACTACGAACATCTTCTTTTGTTGCGCAGCCATGGCGTCACCAAGGACAGGAATGGATTTCATACTATGGCTGAACGGGGATACAATTATCGACTATCTGATATTAACGCTGCACTTGGACTTTCTCAAATTGCGCGTCTTGATCAATTTATAGAAAAGCGAAGACAAGTGGTGGGGTGGTATCGAGAAGCACTTAAAGGCGTTGAAGACATAATTCTTCCCGAAGAGACCGAAGGGGCAACGAGCGCACACCATCTCTATGTCATACGCACTCGATCAGCCAAAAAACGCATCCCCCTCTATAATTATTTACGCAAAAATGGTATTGGCACAATGTTCCACTACACCCCTGTCTACAGTCATCCTTATTATAGAAAGAATGGGTACGCGAAAATTCACTTTCCAGTGACAGACATGTACCACAAAACGGCCTTCTCTATCCCACTTTTTGTAGATTTATCACAGGCAGATGTCAAATATATTGCTGGGATAATCAAAAAATTCTTCGTTTAATGGCATTATGAAAAATAAAGAGACTCGTCATTTGTCCGTAAATAAAAATACTCCAATTCTTGTGATTGGATTTGGATCTATTGGACAGCGTCACTTCCGTAATCTTAAGCTATTAGGATATAAGGATATTGGAGTGAATGATGTCAACCCGAAAAAACTGGTAAATGTTGATGCTGAGTTCGTGCCCAAGTTAACTGATAAGGTTTTTTGTCGCTTCCCGGTTGTGTTTGTTTGTAATCCGTCTGATTTACATATGACAACAGCCTTAAGGGCAGCAAAAATGGGCTGTCATCTCTTCATCGAAAAGCCACTGGCACTTGAGATGCGTTTGATCAAGAAGTTTGATGCTTTTATAAAAAAAAATAAGCTTCACGTTATGATCGGCTGTAATTACCGCTTTAATGAAGGCTTTAAATTACTACAAAAAAAATTACAACAAAAAATATTAGGAAAGCCGCTCTGGGTTAATGTTGCTGTAGGTTATGATCTGCGCACTGCACGTCCTGGTACTTCATATAAACAGACTTATGCCGCATCGCTTGCTCAGGGTGGAGGTGTGCTTATTGATTCGGGTGCGCATGTCATTGACTACCTGCTTTCATTATTTGGAGAACCGAGTGTTGCGTATGTAAATCGTAAAAACCTTTTACTAGACATGGATGCTGAAGATTTTGCTGTTATTGAATTAGAGCTTCCCAACAATGTGTTTGCTATGATCGAGCTTGATTACTTTAGTAACCCACCTCATAATTTCATTGAAATCAGGTGTGAAAAAGGATTAATTCGTTGGGATGTCGTAAAGAGTGAGGTTGTGTGGATAACCTCACATGGTACAAAAAAGGTAAAAAAATTATATCATGGAATGGATGCGACTTTGAGGCGCAACGATATGTTCATTAAGGAAGTTATATATTTTATGGAAGTTCTAAGTGGTAAAAAATCCCCCGTGTCTGACCTGTCTCATGCCCGTAAGGTCGTGGATATATTGAGCAAACTTTCATCATCGGCAAAATATCATAAACTTAATAAAATATAATAATTTATAAAAAAATGAAAAAACCATCGGTACTTAAATCACAAAAGCTATGGAATGAAGCAAAGAAACTTATCCCCGGAGGTTCACAGCTCTTAAGTAAGCGCGCGGAAATGTTGCTTCCAGAACAATGGCCAGCTTATTTTTCAAGATCAAAAGGTGTCGAGGTGATCGATCTTGATGGCAATAAATTTATTGATATGGAGCGCATGTCTGTTGGCGCATGCACACTCGGCTATACCGACCCAGATGTAAACAGAGCGGTAAAGAGAGTTATTGATCAGGGGACTATGACAACCCTCAATGCCCCTGAAGAAGTAGAGCTTGCAAAGTTACTTATCAAAATCCATCCTTGGGCTAATATGGTGCGTTATGCTCGAACCGGAGGGGAAGCGATGTCTGTGGCAATACGTATTGCCCGAGCGCATTCAGGTAAAGACAAAGTCGCCTTTTGTGGCTATCATGGCTGGCACGATTGGTATCTTTCAACGAACATTGCTTCAAAAAAAAATCTCGACGATATCCACCTCCCAGGACTTTCACCAAAAGGAATTCCAAAAGGATTAGCCGGT
>JAYTUL010000002.1:0-12258 GCA_043744555.1 bacterium
CAAAGAATTGTGCATGCTATTCTCCTTGCTTCTTCTGCAGAGTACAGAAAGGGGTTGCCTGAAATGCTGTTTTAAGACCTATTTGGTACTATATGCCGACATTTCGGAGATATTTCTTACCTTTGAGCTCTTTGGGGAGTAGCTCTTCTTTGGTGTAGCGTTCATAGCCCTCTCCATAATGCAGATCTTTCATTAGTTTGGTTGGGGCATTTCTAATTTCGAGTGGAATCGGCAAATTGCCGAACTTTTTAACATCTGCCATTGCGCTATTCAATGCATCGTAAGCACTTCTGTCCTTTTTGCACTGCGCGAGATATGCGACTCCATGCACGAGATTTATCGAGGCCTCGGGGTATCCAATAGTTTCGACAGCACGAAAAACGGCGTTTGCGACTACCAGTGCGGTGGGCTGCGCAAGGCCGATGTCTTCACTCGCAAATATAACCATCCTCCTTGCGATGAACTTGGGGTCTTCACCTGCATCTATCATGCGCGCGAGATAGTATATCGCTGCGTCTGGCTGTGATGCGCGCATCGACTTAATGAATGCACTTATCGTATTGTAGTGCTCTTCTCCGTGCTTATCGTAGCGAAGATGTTTGGACTGAACGGTTTCCTTCAAGTGTGCAAGGGTCGCGGTTTTATACAGCTTCACTGTCGCATCGAGAACCGTGATAGCTTGCCGCGCATCACCACCTGAGACGGCTATTAGCCAGTCACGCGCCTCATCATTTAATTTTATCTTGGTACGCGCAAAGATCTTTTTCATATCGTCGTCGTTGTGATTTTCGAGCACAAACACGCGACAGCGCGAAAGAAGCGCGGGGATGACCTCGAAGCTGGGATTCTCTGTCGTCGCCCCAATAAGGGTGAGCACACCACTCTCCACGAAAGGAAGCAGATAATCTTGCTGTGCTTTGTTGAAACGATGGATCTCATCGAGAAAAAGTATCTTTGCCACTCCTCCCGAATCATCGTTTACAATTTCTGTGATGTCGGCTTTGCCCGCGCGCACGGCTGAAAGCTCGTAAAATTTAGCACCAATAGCGTTCGCATATATGCGTGCAAGCGTCGTCTTCCCAACTCCTGGTGGCCCCCACAGCAAAAACGAAAAAAGATGCTTTGCTTCGATTGCGACACGCAAGGGCTTGCCTCCCCCGACAAGATGCGCCTGCCCGACGAATTCATCAAGGGTTGTGGGTCTTATTATTGCAGCGAGAGGTTCCATCGCTTCATTTTACAACACTTTTCCCATCCATGAACATCATTTGCTTTTACGTAAATAGCGATAGCGTAAGTAAAGATGAATATTTCATAAGGAGAGCATTGTGAGTATTCTCAATATCCAAATAGCAAAACCGAATGATTCGAAGGCATATTTCGACACGACGCGGACTGTATCCCCCATTCCGACATTGGCATTCCGCTTTAATGCCTACGAGGGAGACGCATTTCCGGAACCAATATGACCGCGCGTTTTTCGAGCGACAATTAGCAGCGATGCGTCGCCTGCTTGAAGTCTTCCCCGGCAGCAGTGTGACTGAGATCGTCGTCGAAGAGCAAGTCGCAATGATGTTGTTCCAGTCGAGCAGCCTCACCAAGAAAGAGCTAGCCTCGGCCCAGTGTTGGAGCACTAATTTTGTTCCCTTGTACGGAATCGGTCCGAATGAATGTTGTCCGACTTCGCTCAAGATCGAGAATTGGATGGAAGGCCTAACATTGGTCATTCCCCGCGTGACCTACTACTCCAACTGGGAATTTCACATCAGTGGACATCCGCAAGGGATTATGAAGACACGTCCGTTTCCTGATCTTCTAGCAGTTTTAGCCGGCGAAAATTTACTTTGCCGAGCCTCTTAAGTTTCACATCCGCCCCGCTTTCTTAAATGAAGGCGGGGCTTTTTATTATTGGCGGGGTTAGGGGAAAATTTGACTCTGGGGATGACTCTGGACTCTGGGGATAAATCCAAATTTATTTTTGGGGTTAAAGATGTGCAAATGGCCGTTAGAGATTCATGACGTGAAAATATTACAATATGAGCAGGTTGGCACTGTCGGGTCGTTCAGTACTCAAAGATTTAATTTAATTTTAGATCAAGTTGGAGGCAGAGAAATATGCTTCTACTAAAACGCTTTAAACTAGATGAGATACGAGGCGGCAATATTTTTTTAAAACTTACAAAATAGATGCACCACAAAGATTATTTCCAAATTTCAGTACTCGAGAGCCGTAGGCACTCGCATTCTCCTAAGTGGATTACCACTAAAGAAGAATTGGGTCGCTCGATGAAATTTTAGGTTTAATTCGAGGCGTCGAAATATGCGTGCCCGAACGGAGGTAATCTGGTACGTTCGTCGGGACGCATATTGATGGTAACGAAGAAGTTCGCTATTTTTGCAAGTTTTAAACCAGGAAGTCTTCTTTGACAACCCCACCCCTAAGCTCCCTCTCCTCTGTGCGTAACACTTCTTTGTAAGACCCATCAAGCTGCTTGGCTTCTACAGTCATGAAATATTTTCCTGGAGGCACAAGGAAGTAGAAACGGCCTGTCTCATCGGACACACTCTTCTTCACTACGGTATTAATTCCCGAAAGCCACACCTTGATGAGCGCAAATGGAATAGGCTTGCCGGTATTCTTATCGATGACTCGGGTTATCTTATGCGACACTCGCCAGAAGATCTGGAATGCAAGAATGATGAAGTACACAGATGCGACAACGAGATTGAGGATGCTGAATGTGATGATCAGCGAGAAAACAGAGAAAATAAGTCCGAAGAAGAAAATGGTATTGAATACCCACAAACGCACGTTCTGCTTCTTTGAGTAGATCAAGAATACTTTGTCCTGATTTTTGGCATATTCGTTCCAATCAAACTCTACCGGATCAAGTGGAATATTGTATTGCACTACACCTCCATCGCGGACTTGGAATGGATCTCCAAAATAAAGATTCTCGTAGAATTCATCGTGTGCCCTGCCCTTCAGTTTCTCAGACGGGAATTTGTAGTGAGTTTTATTTGCAACGATCTCATACTCACCTGGATTCAAGAAGAAGCCATAGCGACCATCGAGGTCTGTGATAGCTTCACCTTTTGAGCTTGCGGTACCGCGCAATTGAGCGACAACATATGCGGGATCGAGCGGGCGCTTAGTCACCGAGTCGTAGACTACTCCCCATGGTTCGTTGCGCTTTCTTCTGAAGAGTCCAGTCAAAAGTCCCACGAGCTTAAGCAGCAAAAGATATAGGTCGTATCCCGAAGTGACGTTGGTCGCAAGCAATACCGCCTGAGATGCCCCAATCGCAACACCCAGGGGAGCTGCCACGCTGTTAACCACATGAATCGGCTCGCTTACGGCCGTGAGCGCTTGTGTAATTGCTTCTTGCACCGCGGGAGGTAAGAATGTCGGCGGCTTTGGCAAGAAGAAAACATCAAACACTCCCGAGATGCGAGTGAGGGACTTGCGCTCATGATCGAGTATCGAAAGCGTAAATGGGAACTCACTGGTTGTTTTAAAAGGAGGAATGACACTCTCGTAGGCCTTACGGCCCTTATTGATAGTCAATAAATATGAGACAGTTGGGTTTGCGCCGTTTGCATCATCGATACTTATCGCAATTGTGGTGAGTACCTCGGGAAGTTTATTTGTTTCTATGGAGATACGCAAAGGTAGATCACCGTTAGTACGGACCCTGCCATTATTTACAGAAATTACACGCTCGGAACCGCCGAGTTGTGTGAAAGTGAAGTCATTGAGAGTGAGATTCTTTGTTTGGGTACTTGGCGTTCCGGTTCCTTGGAAATCAACGAAGGGTCCTGTTGATGTCGAAGTGATAGGCGGAGTGATAACAATGGGCGTGGGTGGTGGGGGTGTGGGTGATGGAGGCGGTGTGCCTGGCGAGGGCGTAGGAGTTGGTGGAGGTGGGGGTGGTGGTGGTGGAGGAGGAGGTGTTATGCCGCTACTGGTGACTGCGGTGAATATCGCACCCGAAGAATAATTAAATGAGTTATCTCTCGCAAACGCGGTGTAATAATATCGAGTACCTGTAGCAAGTCCCGTATTGTCAAAAGAAACCGCATTACCGTCATACACGAGCACACCATCAGACGGATCAACTGGATACCCTGTAAGCCTCCGCATAATGCGTACCGCAGAAAAATCTGGATCGGTGGGATTGGTCCATGAGAGCTGAATATCGTTCAGGCCTGGTGTACCGGTAAAGCTTCCAGGGTTCGCGGGTGGAGTTGTGTCAGGTGGAGGTGGCGGATTGCGGGTGGTGAAGTTGCCGATGTAGGGCACGCTTACATTATTCGCCGCGTCCTTGGAAGTGAGACGGAAATAATACAATGTGTTAGTTGCGAGTCCGCTGATTCCAAGCGAGTGACTTGTTGTGTAGCCGACCTCACTTGCTGACCCTGCTCCATAGGCAGTGCTTAGTCCCCATTCTAGGGTTGTCTGTGCGGACTTATCTGTGGTGAAAGTTATAGTAGCGGTTGTATAGGTTGTGGTCGCAGCAACACCTGAGATGATAGGGGGTGAGTTGTCGATAGTGGTGAATGACCAAACGCCACTCCCCGAAAATCCCTGGAAATTATTTCCCGCTGCATCTGCGAAAGTTCCCGCCGCGGCCTCAACATAGTACTGCGTATTTCCTGAAAGTGACGCTGAAAGTACAATACTTGCCACAGTTCCTGCAAGCGTCACTTGTCCGCCTGATACGGGTATCGCCTCTACGATACTGTTATCAGAGAATCTTTTGATCGTGATGTTACCCGAGACCTTATTCACCAATTCACTCATGGTCATCTGAAGCACAGTTCCTGTAGCAACATTTGTCGAGCCATTTGTTGGCAAGAAAGAAGATGCCGTGGGCGGAGTCGTGTCTCCCCCACCTCCCCCTCCGCCGCCGCCGGCAGTTGTGGTTCCCGTCGCTCCGCTAGACTGTCCTGAATAGTTAAAATTTGTATCGTAGGCCTGTACGGTGTATGTGTAAGCAGTACTTGCCGTAAGTCCGGTATCTGAATAGGTTATTGCTGAGGTTGATGCGATGATTCCCCCTCCCCTGCGGATGACATACCCTCCCACTGCAACATTGTCAGTTGATGCTGTCCACGCAAGGTTTATTTGCGTTGCTGAAACGGCAGTCGCACTGAGTCCAGTTGGAGTTGATGGCGGTATAAGATCTGAAACAACAGTTACTCCAATATTGAATTGATTTGAGTAAGCTATGGCGGATGGAGAAAATAGAAAATAGAAAATAGAAAATATCGATAATGCAAAAAAAATAAATATAAATTTTACGGGGAGTGTGGTTTGTTTGCTAAGCATATTTTCAAGACTTCGCTCTATGTAATTCTATGATCCTTATTCTTTCTTCCAATGCGCATCACTAAAGTGCGATCACCGTAAGTGTGGCGGTTGCGGTATATGAGCCTCCAGGTTGAGTATTGCTTGCGCCTGAGGCAGCACGGAATCGTACGGTCGTCGCGGTTCCTGATGGATGGTTGGGTGTGGTGCGCGTGACGATGGTGTTCAGAGTGGTGGAAAGTGGAGACCAGCATGCACTTCCGGAATCGAGCGCGCCGGCATTACAGCTGGCACCGTTATCTTTATACTTTTGCACAATATCACTTCCCTCAGGCGAGAAACCGAAATTTGAGGCAGCGGCGGCAGTCGTGAATGTGAAATCCGGATTGGCTCCGCCAGGCACATAATCGGCAAAGCTATTCACTCCTGATTGTAGTGCGGGTGCTAATGCTGCGGCGATATTCATTGTGTAGCCAGCCGGGTTATCTGTGGTCACGGTCCACAGAGAAACACCATTAGCAACTCCGCCTCCGACAGACGGAATGTTTGGGGACATAGTGATGTTACCGGGGGCACTTATCGCAAGATAGGTTTCTTGCATTTGCTGATACCCCCCCCTCAGTTGATATGTTGGACTCGATGATGTACCCACACCAGATTCTCCGATGGTGTCTTGTGTACGGTAAGAAGTTGAGGTCGAAAGTCCCCCTCCCGTATTTACGCTATCTGACTGAATGACATAATTTGAGCTCGATGCAACATAGGCTTGTGCGAAAGGCACTCCGCCCGCGAGCAGGGCGCCAAGAACTACGAATGCGCTAGTTGTCTTTTTGTAAAATGAATCCATGTTAAGCGACACTATTTCTCGATAATTGAAGCGAGCGGCGAATAAGCCATATCAAAAATATAAACATGAGCACTCCAAAAAAAGTCTCTCGTACACTCGGTAGAATATAGAACGTGACCTCTTTGGTGTCGAGGATGTCCTTGTAGCCGCGATTGAGATCTAGTCGAGCAGTATAGTACCCGGGAGAAAGCTCATCAAAAACATCTATCTCGCGCATGCGTGTTGCCCCCGGAAGAACTGCCCATGGGTCGACAGTCACAACATGCTCACCTCCAAATATTCCTTTAACTGACAACTGACCATATGGATCGAGGTGCACATCGCCCTTGTTCTCAAATGAGACTTGGAATCGTAGCGGTCTATCCGAAGTAGGGGAAGGAACTGCCTTTGCATCATTGAACAATCCGAATGCGACGACTCTCCCTTCCTCCTTCACACTCCCACCGATACGCAAATAAATGGTCGCTGCAAGCCGGCTTTTGAGTGCGACTGTTGTGGGACTTGCGCCCCCCTTTTGGTTTGGTGCGAAACTAAAAACAACTGAGCCGTATCGTCCACCAGGGAGCGCATCTTTGGGAACAGTGATAGTGACAGGAACTTGAAATTCATTATTTGAAAGCAGATCGAAATGCTGCTTTGCAGTTGTGAGTATACCCTTGAGTGAGTATGCGCCCTTATCTCCACCGAGTAGCTTGATGGGGTCATCGACTGAGCTTAATTGCGTGCTTGCTGCGATATCTTCAAACGACACATCAATAAGAAGCGGAGACGGGGTGCCATTTTGAAGGGTGAGAATGATGGTCTGTGATTGTCCCGACAAGAGGGTGAGCTCGGCTTTTGCAGGCCGCATGATGAATGCTCCGCTTGGAAGGTTTGCTGCATTAGCAAATGAAAATGGCAGCAGCAAGAACGATACAAGAAACGATACAAAAAACGCCACAACAACAAAGAATTGCGTGACTCGCTTTGAGCTCAGCTTCGCATAAAGGCGCATATTCATATATGCCCTATTATAGCCAGAAAATTTCGACTCTGCACCCCCCCTACTCCCCACCAATATGGCGAGTTTTACCACGGATATTTTGCTCACTCTATATATTCGCGTTTGAGGTACTGGAATCATCCACGGGAACGATATCGTATTGATATGCTTTCCCCACACCGTCATCAAATACCGGCTGAACGACAACTGAGTTTGGCTTTTCCCCATCGGTCACCACTACATCATTTGAAAATGGAAGCATGTTCACGGTTTTGGTATTGCTTTCAACAGGTGGGAGGGTCTGTGTGGGTAGCGGCATGTCACCTACACGAACCACATTCTCAGTCGCGCCGAATGCACCGACACCTGCAACATATGATTCAGTGTTGAGTTTGCCGCTCAAGTCTCCCGTAAGTATTCCTCCGGCGAGGACAAAGGAGGAAACAACAATCATGATTGCTGCAACATTGAAGCCGACGCTTTTCATAAGCGGGTGCGCTTCGCGCACTAACATGTGATGTTCTTCTGGCTTCATTGGCAGATTATTTTTTTCTACCACTCTAAGCTGTGGCATAACCCGCATGACTGGAAGTGGCTCCTTAGGCAAGAGCGAAGCATTAGATACGGGCTTAGTTGGGACCATCCGAACCACAGGAGCGACAGCACTCGCGCGCTCGCTCTCAAATGGCATCACCTGGGGCGCGACTTCCGCAGCTGCCTCGGTGACCGTCACTTTACTTGGTGGCACAACTGACTCTGCTTTAGCATTTTCATCGATCTTATTATGCTCGAGTAAAGCTGTGGTTTCGTGTCCAGGAAATGCTTCTGGTGAAAATACTATGACCCTTTGACCATCTTTCGTGGTCACGCTTGTATCATTCTTCTTTGCATTCGGTGCGTCGAGTTTAATGGGCGGAAACAGCATTCCATCATCATGATGCTCGGTCGCATCGACTGAGGTCTTAATAGGGCGATACGGCGAAGGCACGTCTGCCATCGAATATCTCACAGGTTCTGCCAACTCAACTTTCTTCTCTTCTGCTTTCTCATGACCAAAAAGCATGTTTTCCCAATCGTCTGAAATGAGTACGGCTTTCTTTGCGTCATCAATTGGCCTCTCTGGGATGATGATACGGGCTTGCTTATCGACCGCAATGGGTATGTGCGTCGCTGTGTGAGGAATAGTTTCAGCTTGAGTTGTATCTCCATGTAATGCCGTGGTGGATGGCGAGATGGGAATATGGATAGAGTGATGTATTGCTTTTGGTATTGATATTGTTTCTGATTTGGAAGCGGATGCAATGTTAATATCTGCGGGAACATCATTTTTAATTTCTTGTTTAGATACTTCGGCGGGTGCCTGGATCACCACTTCTTTAGGTAAGTCTTCGTCCATCGTTATCTGACGCAGAACGAATGCATGAGGCGTACTTAGCTGAGGAGAAATATCTTGACCAGGGTGCTCTCTGTCCGACACGACGGCTCGTCCCACATATGCGAGCGACTTACTTCCGAAAGTACTGCCTCCGAAACGCGGTACTGGTTGCGCACTTCCTACTCCATAGGAATTCTCATCTTCGATTTTTGTCTCGGGTGCACTCTCAATCATTGGTGCCGCCTTGCTGATGTCATCGAGTGCTGGCGAGAGTACGCTTCCAACAACTTGTGCCTCTGGATCGGTTAATTCACTTTTGTCGACAAAGGTAATACCCTCGTATGAAAGTAATATAGTATGAGTTTCCTTAAGCAGTGACTCAAGCTCGATAACAAAAGTGCCATTGTTCCATATACGGTAATTGACCTTATTTAAACGGCAAAGTCGTTCAAGATATTCCTTGGTATAACCTGAGACCTTGCTCCCCATCTCAATGGTGATAAATTTTGTCTCCTTATTTTCAAGAGAAAGTTGAGCGAGTGTTTGAGCACCTATATCCATTCAATTAGCATACAACAAAACCCTAAAATCGCAATAAAAAAAACGCCTCGGCGGAATGCGCCGAGGCGTTGAAACGAAGGTACCGGTTCAAGCGGCGAACAACTCACGGTTGCCCAACTTCCATGCGATCTCCGTAAGCGATGCAATGTACACGTCGTAGAGCTCGTGGTACGAGATACCCACGCGATCTGCAGCGAAACAAAGCGTCGTGAGATCGTTCGTGAGATGAGACTCGTACCTGCGAACGCGACGCAAGCTCCCCACGAGCGCACTACGGATGTCCGCCTCCTTCGCGCCACGAGAGACGCCAATACCGATGTTGCGCACCGCGTCACGCCGGAACGAATCAAGGAAGTCCTCGCGCATGTACCCAAGCAAGAGCGCCGTGAACAGATCGAGTGCCGAACGCTCGGGCGCGAGCGACAAGTCTCGGAACCGCCTGGAAAGGCGTTCCTTGAACACCATCGTCGCAATCGATGCGCTTGCTTCCTTCGTGCGCATGCCCCAAATCACGACGCCGTGATGGAACTCCTTCCACCCGCAGATCACATCTGCTAGCACTTCCGGTTCCTTGCGGAAACCCTCGAGCAGGATGTCGACTGCCTCGCGCGGGACATTGAGGATCGTCGCACCGAGCTGGTAGAGCATCGCCTTGTGATTCGGATCGCTCCTAAGCCTCATGTGCGCGATCTCCACAAGCAGTCGTTCAGCGATATCGATAGATGCGCGATTCATTTCTGCCCCTCAGATTGCTGCGGCAAGATCGCCGCTGTGAAACCCGGCTCGTCCCAGACCGCGAAGTAGACTTCGCAGCCTTCATAGTCGAGCCGCAGGAACGGATCGTCGATGACAGCAAAATGGACGCTGACCTCATTCGGCTTGAACGCCACTACAGTGAACGTCGCACCGGGAAGCAGGGCACCGAGCTCGAGCGCTTGATTCAGCGCTTCCTCCGGAACGAAGTCCTTGTAGTCCGCGAGGTGGAACGCTTGCCACCCTTCCATACGGAATTGCTCGACGAGCTCGCCTAACTTCTTGTCTAGGTAAGCGTTGTCTATTCGTCTATACATACCGCCGTACGAGGAGAAGTAATATTTCATCACATGACGCTTGGCTTCAGCGCGCATATACGTGTCGACCGAGGTTGAGGTGAACGGCTGGATGCCGAGCGTCTTGAACGCAGCGTCGATGCGAAGGTAGGTCGTGTAGCCGAGCTTTTCTTCACAAGCCGCGATGAATTCGCCTTGCTTGTTTGCGTCGGAGAGCAGCCGCTCGAGCGCGGGACACAAGGTTCCACGCTTTAGCTGACCCTTGCTGTGAAGTACGACGGAGGTAGTGAGAACGCGAGAAAACAATTTAAGCATGGGAAGGTCCTTTCTGGGTTGGATGGAACGACCGCGCTATGGCGTAGCCGCAGGTAATTCAAGAGATCTCTCGAAGAGCTCCTGTAAGATACAATAAGTAATAAATACTTATTTGTCAAGGGTATATCTAACTCACGCTTCCTAGGCGAGCGCCTGATTGAAGAGTTCCACGAGCAACTGCGGGTTAGCCGATCCTTTCGAGAGTTTCATCCCCTGTCCGACGAGGAATTGAATGGAGGTCTGTTTACCACCCTTATATTCTTCGACGACCTTCGGATTTGCGGCGATCACTTCCTGGACAATCTTCTTGAGCGATCCAGTGTCGCTCTTTTGAATAAGCCCATTCTTCTCTGCAACCTCCTTTGCGTCTCCTCCGTCCTTGTACATGATCGCTAGTGTATCCTTTGCCCCACGTGAGGAAAGACCACCCTGCTTGGTCATTTTCATAAGATCAACGAATGTTTGAGCACTGAGCTTCTCTACCCCGCTTCCTTCCACCTTTGCGAGCGATGCAAGGTCGGAAGAAATATAATTCGAAGCAAGCTTCACGAGCTCCCCGTCGCCCTTACATAAGGTAACTACCTCATCGAAGAATTTTCCGAGCGTGAAATCGCTCACATAAATTTCCGTGATGTGTTCAACAAATCCGTATTCTTTTTGTAGGCGTTCACGCTTCTGCCAAGGAAGCTCTGGGAGCGCGGGGAGTTTTTCATAGTCTTTGCCAAATATCTCGGTGATCATCATCTTTGGCAGATCGGGGTCTGGGAAATAGCGATAATCATTAGCGCTTTCTTTCTTGCGCTGACTAAAGGTCTTGCCGGTATTCTCATCCCAACCGCGAGTCTCTTGTACCACTTTTTCACCGCGGGCGATGACCTCGGCGTGGCGCTTGATCTCAAATGCGATTGCGTCTCCGACGGATTTGAAGGAATTAAGATTCTTGACCTCAACTTTCGTACCAAATATTTCTGTCTCTGATATCGAAATATTAGCTTCGACACGCATTTCGCCCTTTTCCATGTTTGCATCAGATGCTCCAAGATAGCGCAGAAGCAGTTGCAACTCTTTGGCGAAGCGCATTGCTGTCTCCCCATCATGAATGACCGGCTCAGTAACAAGCTCCATAAGTGGCACTCCCGCACGATTGAGATCGATAAGTGAGTAGTCGCCCATATCATGGCGCGAGCTGCCGGTATCTTCTTCGAGATGAATACGTGTGATCTGAACGCCTAAAATTGAACCATTTTCTACCAGTGGGTATTTGTATTGGCTTATCTGATAGTCCTTTGGGATATCAGGGTAGAAATAATTCTTTCTGTCCCACTCAGTAAAATCTGCGAGCTTGGATCCTACTGCCTTGCCTACACGCAAAACGTGCTCAACTGCCTTCTGGTTGATTACTGGAAGTGTTCCGGGTTGCGCACTACACACCGGACAAATATTCCAATTGGGGCGCGTCTCGTCAGGGTCGTTCTTGCACGCGCAAAACATCTTTGTTTGCGTCTTAAGCTCCGCATGCACTTCGAGACCGATTGTTGCTTTGTAAGCCATAGTATTATTTAGCTATCCTATCACACAGTCCAAAATGAAAAAACTAGGCAATCTAATTAAGAGAATACTCTGCGCAACGATCAGGTGTCGTACCAAATCTATTACTAACCACTAGTGAGGACAGCAAAAAATCCTCGCCGTGAAGCACGGTTTCGTGAAACGGTGGTCATACGTTTTATTTGCTATGGCGGCTAAAACGTAAAATTGAAAACGCATGATAAAATGATCCCAAAAAAAAGCCCGGCGCATTGCTGCGTCGGACGGGAG
>JAYTUL010000003.1:0-12232 GCA_043744555.1 bacterium
GAGAGCGGGCTTACGCCGAACCGCTGTTTCGTTTTTTGTTTCATGCCCAATCATTTTAACTGCTAATTGGGTGTTGCAATTAATTGTTGAACTTAGGAGCTATAATCGGCGGTTGGAGAATTTTTTACATCAAAGCACAATACAGAGATGCCACAAGGTGAAGAAAGTGAATTTGGCGAAAATATCATAAGTACAGAGAGTTCAACTCCGGAAGCAAGCCCAGTAACAAATGAGCCCACTTCACCGTCTACTGATGCAGAAGGCGTGATCATGGATGTAAATGAAAAAGAATTTCTCTCTATGCTTCGGCTGGGGGGTGATACCGATAAGGCGCTCCGCATCCGTGACAACTTAGAACTCTCAGAAGAATTTTTTGCTTCTCTCGAAGTTCGTTCTGCCGTAGAAAAAACATTTCTCTATTCTATCGAGAAGAACGATTTCAATATGGCACTCCGCATTCATAACACCTTCCCACTCACAGAAGAATTTCTCGCTTCTCCAGAAGTTCGTCCCTTCGTAGAAAAAGCATTTCTCTCTTTTCTCCAGCGGGAAGATCTCGATAAGGCGCTTCGCATTCATAACACCCTTCCACTCAGAGAAGAATTTCTCACTTCTTCCGAAATTCGTTATGTCATAGAAAAAAAATTTCTTTTTTTGCTTGAGAATGACTATCTCGATATGGCGCTTCGCATCCGTGACACCTTCGCACTTCCTGAAGAGATCGTTCGTTCTGCTGTAGAAAAAGCATTTCTCTCTTTTCTCAAGTGGAGCGATTTCGATATGGCTCTCCGTATCCGTGACGCCTTCGCACTTCCTGAAGAGATCTTTCTTTCTGTATTACAAGAATTCATCACCGAGCGTAATTTTCCTCTCGGAATAGAATCAACACTCGCAATACTTGAGGGAGATCGTTTCGGAAAGAATTTATTATCCCATTGGCCACAGTTTGATACGATCGCAAAGAAGGCGATCACCGAGGTACTTACCGCTGACGATACCACCGATCCAAGTATCGATCGTCGTGGCATTGAGTATCGCCTGCTTGCACAAGAGCGATTAAAGGATTTTGGAAATAATTCCGCACTTATTACCCGACTGGGAGAGGGTGGGATTGATACTGTTTCTTGGCTTGAATACCCCAATACTGCCTATTTCGATCTCGGTGAAGCCGACCAGCTAAGTCTTGGCGAACAGATAGTACAACCCATCAAGCGATTGCCAGAATCTATCGCTGGATATACTCAGGCTATCATCGGGGCTGTCGATGCATACAAAAAAGAACTCGTAGAGAAGACTATTCCCGAAGATACCACAGCCATTCGGGAACAAGCGGATAGTCTTGTAGAGCAGATCGCACAGACTTCTGACGAGAAGAAGCGCGGGGGGATGGAGCGGGGTCTCGCTAGTCTGCGCGCTCGCTTGGAGAATCCGCGACAGCTACGCGTTTGGGACAAGCTCCATGCCGAGGTCGACAAGCTCGCTAAGATTGCCCTAGAGACAACGCGGATAAACGACGAATTGATAGTACTTGAAGCAAAAAAGGTAGCGGTCACCGATGACCTCGCAATGCAGGAGGCACAGAAAGAGAAATCGTTGAAATGGGAAAAGCGCAAAACGCTTAGTACGCACATCAATATGCTTAAACACCGCCTCGACAAACTTTTTGAGGTATATCAAGAAACATTGACCTCTGCAATCGGCGAAGAACGTGCGACAGGTGTGATGAGTCAGATCAAAGATGAGACCCGCGAACAGCAGGACCATTTACAAACTGACCTCACTACTATTTTTTCATTCCTTGATGATCAACCCCAAGAGGTCCCTCCTGTTGACGGCGAAATGGTCATGGATGATGATATCTATAAATTCAATCCGAAAACAGCCAAGTTGCTCAGTGGTCGCCCGATGTCAGTGCGCATCGGATCGCGCTCACGCCACGACCTGTATATCGGCAATAATACGACGTGTTGTATCCGTATTGATAGTAATAACCACGGCTCTGAATCGCCAATCGCTGATTATGTGACAGATCTTGGTATGCAAAATGTGCTCATCTGCGATGAGGTCACGAAGACCCCGATTGCTTGCGCATGGTGTTGGATCGGGCAAGACCCGAAGACGGGAGAGCGGGCCTTGGTTGTTGACAACGTTGAGGGATGGCAGGCATATACAGTGAACTTTCGCACTCAGCTTGAGGAAAAGCTGCGAGAATACCTTGAAGCTTATGCGCACACACTTGGGATACCCTTGAGTCAAGGACCTGATTATAATGATCTGGATGTTCTTCCTACCAAGCAACAAGTCGAACGTTTTCGTAAATTGGGAGGATATAATCGCGCTGATGGTTATTATCTTGAAGCGGAGGTGGATGGATGATAAGGATGAGGATGACGAGAATGATGGCGAAGACGGTAACGATGATGAGGAATAACAAGGTCAAGTGTCTCACTCTCTGTCGTTCTGGTGGAGTGCACAAAAGCTCTAGGCTTCCTATAATAAAAAGGGTACCAACAATGGTATGCCTTTTATTATGAGTGGCTATCGTCTGCAAGTTCTACCTGCATCATATTTTAAAGAGTCAGTAAGTTGATAGAAAACTTAAACCAAGATAACTGTCGTTAACCTGTGGGTAATCAACGCGCAAAGATAGACATTAACAAAAGGAAATATGTCCCCACCTTGTTGTCGATCGACAACAAGGTGGGGACATATTGATACGACTATAATCCGCTTTGATATAAGGTTCGACAAGGCGACGAAACGGTGAATTTTTAGACCAAAATCACTGTCTCTGTCTTTCCCACCTCTAAGAATCCTGATGATATTTCAAATTCTTCTGGTTTTGCGTCTTTTTGCTTAACGATGATAGTACCCGCCTTAAGTGTCGTGATAAGTGGCATGTGGTGGCCGAGAATTGTAAGTTCCCCATCCGCGCTTGGAACAGTCACCGACTCCGCATCACCCGCCCACAGCACCTTATCGATTTTTGATATTGTTAGTTTCATACTTATCTACCTTCACCTTGAGCATATGCTGATATGTTCTCCATAATAGCAATAGTATCAATATCTTCTACGGCTCCACGTAGTGCATATAAAAAATGCAAATCTTCTGGATGTCCGGCTTCTATTAATTGTTTATAAACTTCATCGACTCCGGTGGTGCGTATGTCTCCAACAACTCGAAATCCGAGTTTCTGAAGCCACTCCATCCGTTCTTGACTCATATTTCTTATCATAATTATAGATTAAGCAACTTCATTAATGGTGCCTTTCATATAGAACGCCTGTTCTTCTTTTTCATCATGCTTACCATCCAAGATCTCCTTTACCGAGCGCACGGTCTCAGAAAGTGAAACATACTTGCCGGGAGTTCCGGTGAATGCTTCTCCAACGAAGAATGGCTGCGAAAGGAATTTCTGGATCTTGCGTGCGCGGTAGACGAGTGTCTTGTCCTCATCTGAAAGTTCTTCAATACCCAAGATGGCGATGATATCCTGAAGGTCCTTGTAGCGCTGCAGGATAAGCTTGGTTGCTGTTGCAACCGCATAATGCTCCTTACCTACAATAACTGGGTCGAGTGCCTGTGAGGACGATTCTAGCGGGTCAATTGCTGGATAGATTCCAAGTGATGCCAGCGGACGAGAGAGCACAACCGTAGCATCAAGATGGGCGAAAGTTGTCGCAGGAGCTGGGTCGGTGAGGTCATCAGCGGGCACATAAACTGCCTGAACTGAGGTGATTGAGCCGTTCGAAGTCGAAGTGATGCGCTCCTGCAGCTTACCCATTTCTTCAGCAAGGGTAGGTTGATATCCCACAGCTGACGGTACGCGACCCAAGAGTGCGGACACCTCTGAGCCTGCCTGAGTAAAGCGGAAGATGTTGTCCATAAAAAGCAACACGTCTTTCTTCATCACATCGCGAAAATGTTCTGCCATTGTGAGGCCGACGAGGCCAACTCGTGCACGTGCACCTGGAACTTCGTTCATCTGTCCGAATACAAGTGCGGTCTTTGCGAGCACACCAGATTCTTTCATTTCAAAATAAAGATCATTACCTTCACGCGTTCGCTCACCAATGCCAGCGAACACAGAGTAGCCTCCGTGCTCTGTTGCGATGTTGCGGATGAGCTCCTGGATAAGCACAGTTTTCCCCACTCCTGCACCACCAAAGAGTCCAACCTTACCACCCTTGATGAAGGGCGTCATAAGATCAATCGCCTTGATGCCGGTCTCAAAGATCTCAGTCTTTGTTGCTTGCTCTTTGAATGATGGAGCGTCGCGATGAATCGGAGAATGTCCAAGAGACTTTTGGTCAACTGGCTCATTGTCGATGGCATCACCCAAGACGTTCCAGATGCGTCCCAAGACGCCGATTCCGACAGGTGCCTGCATGGGCGCGCCCGTCGAGGTGACCTCGTCGCCACGGCGCAAGCCATCAGTCGACTCCATCGCGACACAGCGCACCTGGTTGCCACCAAGATGTGAGGCAACTTCAAGCACGGTCGTTTTGTTGCCGTTTCTTACCGTGAGCGCAGTATAGACGTCTGGAACGAAGTCAGGAAAGTGCACGTCGACAACAGCGCCGATGACCTGCTTGATCACACCGCTCCCCGACTTTGCTTTCTCTGTCTTCTTGTCTGTTTTTTCTTGGGTATGCATGATAATGAGTTACGGTAATAATTACTTAATATTTGTCTCTCGGTTAATTTGTCTATTCGTCGTCGTCTTCGTACTCTTCTTCCTCTTCATCTCCGAGACTTTTGTCTGTCGCCTTCATGCGGAGTGCTTCGAGATCCTCATCTTCTGTGAATGCCATGTATGCTTCGCTGTCAGGACCTTCTTTGTCTGAAATATTAGTAGCGATGAGATCAAGCCATACAAGTACATCCTCATAACGCTTGGCATCGTAGAGCAATTGTGCGCATTTCTTTGCGTTTGTTATGCGCTTTGCGGTGGCGATTCCCTTGCCTGACATCTGCTCATAATACTCAGTAAGAAGATTGAGCGCTTCGCCATTCTCCTCATCTTCTATCGCATCGACAACGTCTTCGCGAGTAACCCCACCTCCTACTACATCTTCTGCTTCTTCATCCATATGATATTTTTTTATTAATAAATTATCATTACGCATCTACTACTTTCATCGACTCCATTCCGCCGACGATCTCGGAGACTTCTCTTGTGATCGCTGCTTGCCGTACTTTGTTGAAATGAAGCTTCAGTCCACGGGATATATCGCCGGCATTATCGGACGCATTCTTCATGGCTATCATACGCGCTGAATGCTCGGATGCATTTGCCTCAAGTACCGAATGATATATCTGTATGTTGAAAAGTGCGGGAATGAGTTCTTCGAGTATGAGCTCGGGACTTGGTTCGAAAGTTACTTCTCTTACCGGTGTCGCATCTGTGCCTGCAAGCTCTGAGTACTTACCTTTGTCAGGGAGTATTCCTTGTACTACTGACTCAACACTTTCAAATGATATTGGGAGTAGCTGTCTTGAGAGAACGTTCTGCCTCAAGGTCGATACGAAGTGAGTTGAAACAACAAACACCTGATCAAATTCCCCACTCTCGTAAACGTTCTTCACTTTCTCTGCCAGTGGGCGGACCATTTCGAAGGTTATCTGGTCACTCCATTTTTCTTGATTGCCGATGATACTCCAATTGCGCTTAGTGAAATGCTCGTGTGCCTTCTTTCCTATAGTGATGAGCGAAGTATTGCTTGAGCTAAGTCCATGCTTGTCCATGAAGCGATAGACGCCCTTCAAAAGTGCTGAGCCGTAGCTTCCTGCTAAGCCCTTGTCGGAAGATATAACTACCACCAAACTGCGTTTGACCGGTCGCACCGACATGAGCGGATGCTGCGCTGCCTCGATCGCACCTGAGATACTTCGCAGTATTTTGAGTGCAGCAAGCGCATAAGGGCGCGTGTTGATAGCGAGCGCTTGAGACTTGCGCATCTTCACAGCCGACACAGCCTCCATCGCCTTGGTGACTTGGCGGGTTTTGTCGATCGACTTTATTTTGTTTTTTACGGCTTTTAGGGACATGATTTCTGTGTATTTGACATCGTCTGTGTATTTGCTAAAATAACTTCATCACCAACGGAAAAGAGTGCCCTATGAGGTTTCGTCCTCATGGGGTCTTTTCTTATCTCGATCGAGTAATGTATTCAAGTCGTTCATGAATCTTAGATGCGGTCGAAATTCTTTAAATTTGAGTAATGCTGAAAATTTCCTACGGTTTGGTACCAATATACAGGATAACTTTTCTTGTTCAAGCAAATACTGAGCAAGGCAGTAAAAATCCCCATCGCCCGTGACAATTAACGCTTTCTCGTAGTTGGGGTATTGTATCATTGTGTGTAAAACTAATTCTGCATCACAATTCCCCTTTGTAGTTCCATCTCGATATACTAGCGTAGGGCGAAAAATACAGATAAATCCAGCTTCCTGTAAATTAGTATATAATCCCGTATTACCTTCAATAAATCCAATAAAAATAAATGCTTTCGAAACTGAATATTTATCTTCAAGATATACACGAAATCGTCTCCAGTCGAGTTTCCAACCTTGTGCACGAATAGACAAATTCACATTCTGACTATCGATGAATGCGTAGTTGTTTGCTTTCGACTTGATTTTGTTTTTAACGGCCTTAAGCGACATAAGTTATATTGCGGAAATCAATTCATAAATTAAAAATATATATCCCAAAAAAGTAAGTAGAACATTGAGTCGCAATGCCCAATTATTCTTCTTCCATGAATTGAAGTAAGTTATCGGCAAGGATGCGATAAGAACAATCTGGAGGATAGCAACAAGTACGAAATGCGCATATGACCACTCATTTCCCGGATAATCCTTTGTGAATTGCAGAAAAAATAAGAGGGTATAAAAAAGCAATGGCAGTTGTACTAACCCCCAGATTATATGTGCAAAATTTTTAAGTGATGATTTCATAAACAGTAACTTTCTTATTTGTTATCTTGTCACAAACAAATCTGGATTTTCTTTTTTGAACATCATCACCGCTTCCTTAAGCGCATTCTGTGAGGCCTCAGGAAGGTCGCGGGACTCTGCGATCTCTTTGAGGATGTGCGGATATTGCGACTCAAGCATTGCGAAGAATTTCGCCTCAAGCTCTCCAATACGCGATTTATCGGCATCGTTGATGAGGTCAGCGCCTGCGATATAGATAATGGCGACCTCTTTCTCAAATGGAAGCGGCACTCCCTTGTCTTGCTTCAATGTTTCTACCATGAGCTTACCTTTCTCGATGCGCATCTTGGTGTTCTCGTCGAGATCTGAAGAGAACTGTACGAATGCTTCAAGCTCACGGAACTGTGCGAGCTCGAGGCGAAGCTTGCCTGCAACTTTCTTCATTGCTTTTGTCTGAGCAGAACCACCAACGCGAGAAACTGAGATACCGACGTTAATTGCAGGGCGAATACCTTTATTGAAAAGATCGGTCTCAAGGTAGATCTGTCCGTCCGTAATAGAAATAACGTTGGTAGGAATATATGCAGAAACATCGTTCTCCTGAGTCTCGATTATAGGAAGTGCGGTAAGAGATCCTCCGCCCATAGCATCCGAAAGACGCGCCGCGCGTTCCAATAGACGTGAATGAAGATAGAAAATATCACCCGGGTATGCCTCGCGTCCTGGAGGGCGGCGCATAAGAAGCGACATCTGGCGGTATGCAACAGCGTGCTTTGAAAGATCATCGTAAATAACGAGTGCGTCCTTGCCAGCATCCATAAAGTACTCGCCGATAGCAGCACCTGCATATGGAGCGAGGAACTGTAGCGCGGCAGATGAGGAGATCGAAGCCGAGACTACAATCGTATAGTCCATAGCTCCGCGATCCTTTAACTGCTGAACAATACGCGCTACTTTCGAATCCTTTTGCCCGATAGCGACATAGATACAAATTGGGCGCTTATCAGCAGGTTCGTTCAACTGATTTATTATCGTGTCGATCGCGACAACGGTCTTTCCGGTCTGTCGGTCACCAATGATAAGCTCACGCTGACCACGGCCGATAGGGATCATACCGTCGATAGCCTTAATGCCTGTGTGAAGTGGAGTACTCACTGATTTTCGTTCAATAACACCGTATGCCTTACGCTCGATAGGATTACGTTTTTCACCCTTAATAGGAAGGCCGCCATCGAGTGCTTCACCAAGCGGGTTCACGACACGACCGATCAGATCTTTGCCTACAGGGATAGAGAGGATCTGACCTGTTGCGCGTACGGTCATTCCCTCTTTGATCTTCGTTGCATCACCAAGAACGACAACTTTTACGGAGTCTTCCTCAAGATTGAGTGCCATCCCAAGAAGTGCGGTACCTGACTTGAGCGTCTCCTCAAGCGACTTGCCGTCACTTGTGTCGAACATCACCATCTCAGACATCATCACATCGTCGAGTCCGTCGATCTCTGCGATACCGTCGGCAGCAGAAACAACAATGCCAACCTTTTCGACACGCGCTTTGGGGCTCCATTCTTCGATCTGCTTTTTGAGTTTTTCTACGATGTGTTCCATAAAGTTTAGGTTAGGGAGAAGGGAGTAGTAGGTAGAGTGCCAGCCAATCGGCATCTACTGCTTACTCCCTACTCACTACTGACTGATCAGTGATTGATAAATGTCTAATAATGCGCGTTTGTGGCTTGCGTCGATGCGTGTAGTGCCTGTACGTACAACGACTCCGCCGATAATGTTGTCGTCGGTAATTCGCAATACCTTTTTGTGGCTTGTGGACAATGCATTCTTGAATGGTTCTTTTTTCAACAGCAGAACGACCTTCTCATCAGTAAGCGGTTTGGCGCTTACGACAACGATGGTGCTTGCTTTGACCTCCTTTGCGATAATACCCTCATACGCACGCACGATTTTTGGGAAAAGATACGCATGACCGTTCGCTCGCACCGTCTCAATGAAGTGCTTCAAAAGCGTCTCCTCGCTGTGAGAAGAAGTTCGAAGGACTTCATGTAATGCTTGTGCGTAGTATTTTCCTCTCATATCTATGCGTGTACTCCTTGATCAGCGCTCGCTCGTAATATCTTCTCCGCGGCAAGTACCGCCATGCGTGCTACTTCCTTCTCGCTTTCGCGCAGAATGTGCGTGCGCTCTTCTTCACCCTTCGCGCGAGCATCTGCGAGCATCGCAGCGGTCTTCTCTTGGGTCTCGCGAACCATTTTGCGCTCATTCTCTATTCCCTCTTTGCGTAGTCCTTCTACGATGTGTCCACCCTCTACTCGAGCAGAACGAAGGATACCGTCCTTTTCACCCTCTATCACACTGCGCTCCTTTGCAGCCGCATCAGCGTCTAGAAGGCCCTTAGCAATAACTGCTTGTCGCTTTTCAAGGATGGCAAAAACGGGTTTATAGAGGAAGCGATAGAGAATGGCGAGCAATAGCGAAAAATTCACCGCTTGTATAAGCAGTAACTTCCAATTAACCCCAAATGCCAGTAATGCTTCCATGTTTCTAAATATTTAACGATAAACTTAATAACTTTCAGATTTGGATGAAGTTCGAGACGGCAGTCGAGGAGTGTCGTGACGGCTGTAGCGACCAGATTTTCTTAAGGTAATCCTTTAGAAAATCGAAGTACTCTACGTGGTGTAGTCTACTGCCTCACGACCACCGCAGACGACAACGAAGAAATTCGCCAAATGTGGAAGTTATAGCTACTTGAGGAGTGCGCCATTGGCAACCAGCACTGCGAAAACAAGCGCAAGAATTGCGAGAGCCTCTGTAAGTGCTGCGCCGATGAACATCGTTGTTAAGATCTTGCCTTGTGCATCAGGATTACGTCCTATTGCCTCAAGTGCGCGGCCAACCAGGATTCCGATACCTATCCCAGGACCGATGACTCCGAGGCCTGCTGCGAGTGCCATACCTATAGTCTTTGCTGATTCGAGCTCCATAATATGAAATTATTTATAATCGCTGATAATACATTTGCATGAACAGATAACAACGTTATTCGTTCAAGTGTGGATCTTCGAATGCGCGATTCAAAGGCCCACACTTGGGCGAAAACTAAATCTATTAGTGTGCCGTTTCGAGCACTGCAAGCTTAATAAAGAACAACGTGAGCATAGCAAAGATAGCCGCTTGAATAAAGCCCACAAACACTTCAAATGCCATAAACGGTACGGGCAGAATGAATGGTGCAAAGTACGTCGCAACCGCGATAAGCACTTCGCCAGCAAATATGTTTCCAAATAGACGGAATGAGAACGAAATCAAGCGGATAAGTTCAGAAACAAACTCGATAATGCCCACAAAGAGCATGATGGAACCATTGCCAATACCGTGCTTGAAGGCACCCACAGGAAGAAATCTGTGGAAATATTTGAAGAAACCTATCATGAGGATACCCGAGATCTCAATGACCAAGAACGAGATGATGGCGAGGGCAAGTGTCACATTAAGGTCAGTCGACATAGAGCGAAATAGCGGGATGAATTCTGTGTGTGGATTCTCGCCTGCTACCGTTGCGGCCTGACGCGCCAAGAAGCCTATCGAGCCAACACCCGGAGTAAACTCGAGCATATTGGCCGTGAAGATAAAGAGAAAGATGGTGATGATGAGCGGAAAGAAACGTTTAGCGAGCTCTTTGCTCTCAAGTGTGTCCGCGACGAAATCAAACACGCCTTCGAACATCATTTCAAGCGTAAGCTGCACCTTAGAAGGCACAAGCTTGAGGCGATAGCGGGTCAAAAGCGCGAATATGCATAGCAAAAGTACCACTACCCAGCTCATAAGTAAGGCATTTGTGATGGGGATGCCCATCCACTGTGTGAGTTGCTCCGCCTTAATAGCTACATGTATGCCTCCATCCATAAGTGGCTCTAAGTTAACATATTTATTCTAAATATGAAAGAAACGTGTGCATGATCCCGAGTTTTAAATTCTATTGCCCAATACGAACTTGACACAACATACAATATATTATTCAATAAAATTAAACCGTTCCACCTTAAAGGAGTTTCAATGCTCGACATTCTTCTTGTAATTTTTACGGCACTTATCGTGTCTGCTGCACTAGTTTTTTCTGGGATTATTGTACTTTTTTTAATCCCGCTTTTACTGGTTTTGTGTATCGTCATCTTCGTACTCGAATTTATCGGTCAGGGAAATATTCGAAGGCGCTGGGGCCGACTACAATTACCTGTACACACACTAAGACATATTGCTACCAATAAAGAAGTGCGGCTGATGGGAGTGATGCATATCGCTGATACTACTTATTGGACCAAGCTCGAAAGTTACATTCAGAAAACTCGCAAGGACGGCGTAGTTCTCTTTGAGGGATTAAAATGTCCCGCTGAAGACGAACTGAGTGTTTTCACAGCAAAAGAATTAAGCTGCTACCGACGCATGCAGGCAACCTTGAACAGTATGGGCGGTGAAATTGCATCAATACTTGGTCTACAGTTTCAAAAGGTGGGCTTGAGTTATCCTAATGACTGGATCCGAACTGACATGACTGGTATTGAGCTCATTCAGGCTCTTTCTATCGCCGAAGAGCGGATAGGGACAAAGTGCTTTCCTAATCACGGTTATATATCTCCACTTGCACCCGAAATGAAGCCTTATGCCCGTTGGATTTTACAAAATGCCATTATGCATTTCCCCATTATGGGAATAATCTCGAAATTTCGCGTTGGTGCTTCTTTGGAAAGCATCGAAATCAAACGCATTATTTTTGATATGCGCAATGAGATCGGAGTAGAGGGTATCCTCAAGTACGGCAAGAGTCATAATGTCATTTCTATCTGGGGAGCGGCACATCTAACAGGTATGATTGATCTGCTTGCAAAACATGGGTATGAGATCGTGGATACTGAATGGTTTGCCGCATGGAAACCCAAATCGTATTCTTTCGTCCAAGCTTTAGCTGAATCAACCGGTAGCCGCATGCTTACCCCACTCGTTTCGTTGTGGTCAAAAAACGATAAAAAATAATTCAATCGCCGCGGACAGAGTCCGCGGTTTTTTGTTTCCAGCTTTTTCACCATAGTTACAGAATACCAATACCTTCGTATTTAAAGGTGGGGAGAACTTTATACACTTTTGCTATCTTAAAATCACTTAACCTACATGATGAAGAAAGTATGATAGTGGCTTAAGTTTCTTGACGAAGCTTAAAAACTAAGGTTTCTAGTGTTTTGCCCCCAAGCGAAAGTTTGGGCCCAAGATTCTCCAAATT
>JAYTUL010000004.1:0-3117 GCA_043744555.1 bacterium
TCGTTGAGCTTTTATCGCGGAATCATTTGCAAGAAATTAACGAGCATCCCCAAGAAGCGTTACCGTTACTGGGGATTTAACCGGACAGGAGTGGGGTACACCTTCTTTTCTACTTGTATTCGAGTCAGCCTACTCGACTCGAATACGTCACCTGGTTTTGTTGTATACTTGAAATATGACACTTAGCGTATTCTTCACATTATGCGTACTGACAGGAGGCAGCATAGTCTTCTTTGTGTATAAAATTTATTTGAAGCATGGTATTGTTTCATCGTTTAAATATTCCGCTCTCGCGTTTATCGTGATTACAGTCGGATTTCTTCCCACAATTGCAGTGCTTTACCGTAGCCCCGTTAAAGATATCCAATACATGCCTCAAGCACCCTATCCGCCAATTATTATTCCGTTTATTATTCCGTTGACACCAAGTATCGTACGCACAAAGATCATCGCTCTTATTGATCCGCACTCCGCACTTCTTCCGGGGGAATCTTCAGCAGAACGAATAATTCGTGAAGCAAGTGAACTGGACACACATAACAAGCGAGCTCTTGATTGCATTTTAGGCACGGACAAGAGCATTGTAGAGAAATGCAAACAAGAAAGCAGAACCGCCAGAGAAGAACTCATGCATGTAAAAGCTCGTGATACGATGCAAAAAAAGTTCACTTTCAAGGTTCTATCTGCTTCAAAACTTGATAACGACTTTGATTTATATTTTGGACCGCTCATTGAGGGATATTCGCGACGCAATTTTGCGAGTACCGATCTCCCACTCCTTGCATACCTTGCCCAACCAAAAGAAGAACGCTCGAATGATCTTTGGTTCTCCGAGGACGCACTTAATATTTCTGCTGATAATTTTATTGAATATCCCGCTGTTTCTATAACCGATACACTTGCGCTCAAAAAATATGCCATCACCGGAGAATATCTCCATAACGGTGCGCCGGCTTTCGGTACAAGCGACTACATCATTCGACTGGCGACGACAACCGGCGGTGGAACTTCCATTGATGTTGTTGCGCTGTTTCCACGCATTCTAGCGGGGAAGCGTTATGAGGACGGTTGTCATGCGATGATTTGCCCTCGTTTTGTCTATGATCTGCGGCCTGTGGAGAGGTTCGATGCTGAGCGTATCGCTCTATTGAACTACATTGCTCTGTCGATTAAGCCCTGATGCTCCTCAGGTACTCTGATTGATAACGATGTGTCTTTAGTGTCGGTCTGAGATAAAAAACTGACGGTCTGTTTAGTGTTTATACTTGAACGATGTGGATCTTCGTTTGACTGATTATCTGGGTAGGTCTACATCCGACATATTCTGCGATATTTGAATTACAACTCAGCTTTCCACCTCCCCCCACTTAGCCGCGGAGTTGACCTTTGACTTTCTTTTTCGCTCCTGTATTTTAATAAGAGATTCTTTTCGAGGAGGAAGTATGTCTACAAATTCTCTGTTGTGTAAGGTGTTGGTAGAATTCAATATGCAAGATCGTTCGGTCTCGCTCGTTTTGATGCCCACCGGCCAGATCGGCATCTTAGTCAAAGATGAGCACGGTAGCCCGGTCATCCCGCTTGAGCCAGACTTTCCCGGCATGACATTTTCGCGTGCTCCACTCATCGTGAAAACGGCAATGATATTCATGGTCATGAGTACAAATAGTGATCCAGAGTCGCTTATTCGCTGTCTGCATAGTGCAGTCATCATGGCCAATGAAAATGTTCCTGAAGAGCAGTTTAGACTTCTCTCTGCTGTCTGTGGTGAACAGTCTGCTACTTACGTCATCTCGCAGGGCTGGAGTGTTGCCAATAAGCTTGCGGCTGAGGTATTTCAGGGCGCAAATGAGACTGAGTTCAAACAGCTCTGCGCACTCCATTTCCCAGACGAGTCGCAGGGTGGAACAAAGACACTGCAATAGGTTAATAACAAAGGCGGTTTTCCGCCTTTTTTTAATACACTTTAGCTATTGCAGTTGCGAAAAAATGAGCAGTTTGGTAGAGTGTTTCCACTATGAAGACAGAAATCCACCCAAAGTTTTACCCCAATGCACTTGCCACGTGTGCTTGTGGATCGCAGGTTGTTGTCGGATCGACGATGGAAACCATCGAAATGGAAATTTGTTCGCAGTGCCATCCTCTTTTCACCGGAAACGAAAAGGTGTCAGACACTGCAGGACGCATCGAGAAGTTCAAGGCTCGCACCGCAGCAGCTGCTCCAAAGGCAAAGAAAGCAAAGTAGCTATCTTGGCGAGAGGCCCGCTTTTTTAACTGGCGGGTTTTTTTCTGCAGAAGCATTTAAAATTCGCGCTCTGTTTGATTTTCCTTCCACGAGCTCGACGCCATACAGGAGTATGCCTTACGAGCATCGCGTCAGTCCAAATCTTCGCATTGCATCGAATTTTTAAAGCTTCATAATATTAATATGGACATCACACCTTTTAAGGAAAACTACAAGACTAAATACCTCGCGGAAGAATACGAGAGGCTTTTGGCGCAGCTCGACGAGGCGAAGTCCATGCTCGGTATGGATCCGGAAATGGATAAGCTAGCTTTGGCAGATATTCTCGAAGGTGAAAAAAGTACGAAAGAATTATTTGAAAAGATGGGCGCCATACTTGAAGGCGACAAAGAAGAAGAAGAGAAACCCAAAGAGCTTGTACTTGAAGTACGTGCTGGTGTAGGTGGGGAAGAGGCGGCGATCTTTGCTCAAGATCTGGCGATCATGTATCAGCGCTATGTGGAAAGTAAAGGTTGGGGCTGGAAGGTCGTAGACGTATCTGAAAGCGAAATGGGTGGATACAAGGAAGCATCCTTTGAGGTCACCGGGACCAATGTTTATGACGCGCTTAGGTGGGAGACCGGAGTGCACCGTATCCAGCGTATTCCAGCGACAGAAAAATCGGGGCGTATCCATACGTCCACTGCTTCGGTAATAGTTTTGCCAATTAGAAAAAAAGCGACGGTGGTGATCAATCAGGCAGATCTTGAGATGTCCTATACACGCTCTGGAGGTGCAGGTGGGCAGAATGTGAACAAGGTAGAGACAGCAGTTCATCTTGTCCACAAGCCAACCAACATCCATGTACATTGTTCCGTCGAACGATCGCAGCTTAA
>JAYTUL010000005.1:0-12201 GCA_043744555.1 bacterium
CGCGGCGCATGCAGGACTCACACACAAACGAAAGCTTAAACTTGTGAAGTCGTTACTGATGAAGAGAGAATAGCAACACTTTTTACCATTAAGCCACAAACTGTATGCTTAGCATATTTTGCTTGATGAGTGTCTGAAGAATCCTCTTGGCCCGTTCCTTCGCCCGGTAATCGTAGCTATTCATGCTGCAATTACCGCCGTAAACATATTCTATTATTACGGTAAAGACGATGTCGTACTCCATTTTCTTAAATTTGGAGCAGACGTAGGTGAGCTTGAGCTTTTCTCCCGCTGCGGAGAGGAAGCTCTTTACCAAAGGATGCTCCATGTACATGAAGGGAATCGTCGCTTTGCAGAAGGCATAAGAAGTGCTCATAGTCTCTCCTCACCCCTACGTCCAACCCGATATAGGTCAGTCACGTGGGGAGCCTAGGTCTTAGGATAGAGCGAGCGATATATCGCTCACTCGATTCTAAAACCTAGTTTGGAACATCATGTTTGCTTCAAAGAACTTTACTTACAGGAACTCACTCTACGAGCCCACCACACCATTGTGATGAACTTGATAAAGTGGGGAAGGTTTTTATTCTTCCCCGAGAATGCTAGATGACCTCTTGTTTCCTCAGGCTATCGAGAAACACTTCGATAGTCCTCGGACCCCAGCCTGTCTCACGGATGAGCCTGGACAAGATGACATCCTCTGCATCTTCCCGTGTCCGCGCGTGCGGGTGCTTCGCGTGAAAGAATGCGAGCACATCTAGCGGAGTAAACCATCCCACGTTTGCAAGCTGCCTCTCAATCTGTCTGGGCAGATTCTGAAACTGGTGGGCTACTGTGGTAAGTGCGCTCATGTCTTTCTCCTCAATGTTCTCGGTAAGCGGTGTTGCTTATCGTTCTGTGAATATCATAGCAGGTTGAGGATTGACAGTAAAATTATATGTTGTACAAAGTACAAATTTCTAAAAATATGTTGTAAATAAAGGTAATTCATAGATTTGTAAATGTCAGAAAAACTTTACAAAACTTTGTAAAAAGGTATGATGAAGGCATGGAATTGCGTGAAAAATTGAAAATTCTTGATCTATCCTCAAAAGAGGAGAGAGTGCTGCTCGCGCTACAGCAAGGACTTGGAACCCCGCTTTCTATCTCAACATCGACCAAAGTCACTCGCCCTGCTGTGTACGATATTCTTTCGAAGCTTAAAAAGCGGGGATTAGTAGCCTCGCAAATCAAGGGCGGGAAAAAGTCATGGCATATGGTGAGCGAGGGTGAGCTTGCCGACACACTCTACGAAGCGAAAAAGGTGCTACTTAAATTTAGCGATGGAAAAAAGGAGATGCATGGAGTAAGCGACAGTGTGCTCACGGTGTATCGTGGAAAAGATGCGGTACGGAAAGTGATTCTGGGAATGCTCACAGGAAGAAAGCATGAGCGTTTTCTTGGACTCTCTGATTTTTCACCATCACTCTTAGATGATGGATGGCTCACTGTGCTTTCTGCCTCCGATATCCATGAGTTCAATCGTATGGTCAAACGAAACAGCATTATTGCTGAGCTTGTCGCACCTTCGGGTTGGATCGATGATCACTACAAGGCGATGGGGGATGCGTGGGCGAAAGACTATGAAGGGCGCACTGCATCGAGTGTATATATAGACAAAAAATACTTCGGCCACTCGGGGCAAATATTCGCATTCAATGATGCGCTCTATCTACTCGCCATTAAAGATCAACTCGTGATCGAGATTCGTCATAGTGATATTCAAAAAATGATTCTCGGCATGTACGCATTTATTAAAGAAAATGGAAAATCAATCGATGTCAATCGCCGCCTGCGCGAGCTGATGGCACAGGGGAGATAACGTGCTCACTCGATAATTTGTGCACAAATTATTGTTGACAGTATGTATCCAAAGTATATACTTTAGATATGAAGACAACAATGATCAACATCAAGACGGATAAGAAAGTTAAGGAAGAAGCACAAAAGCTTGCTCACGAATTAGGCTTTACCCTCTCATCCTTTGTTACGGCATCGCTCAAGCAATTTATTCGCACACGCTCGGTGCAGTTTTCTGCAGGCTACCAGATGACCCCATATCTCGAGGGAGTGCTTGAGCAGGTGGAGAAAGATATCAAGGCCGGAAAGAACATGTCACCTGCGTTTACGAGCGCCAAGGAAATGGATGCATACCTCAATAGTCTTTAAGCATGATAACAATTCATTTGCATCGTCGATTTATAAAAAGTTATAAAAAACTTCCTGATAATTTGAAGCTTGCATTCAAAGAACGTCGAACTTTGTTTCTTGAAAACGATAAAAACGGATTACTTAAAATTCACAATTTGCACGGCAAATATGCGGGGTATCAAAGTTTTAGTGTGACAGGAGATATTCGTGTGATTTTCAAAGAAATTGAACAACAGATATTTATATTTACCGACATCGGCTCACACAGCGAGCTGTATTCGTAACTCAGTCTACTTGAATTCCTGAGAGATAATATCGCCGATGGTCTTGATCTCGCCGTCTTGATATGGATTACCGTGCCAGTGTTCGTGACCATCGCCTTTGGAGCGGGGGATGATGTGCACGTGTAGATGAAAGACCAACTGCCCTGCGGCGGAGTCATTGTTGATGCCGATATTAATGCCACCTGCGTTGACCGCTCGCTTAATTTTTTCTGCGAGCATTTGCACGGTACGCATGACATTAGCGAATACCTCAGGTGGTGTGTCGTAGATGTTTGCGTGATGCTCTTTCGGGATTACTAGTGTGTGCCCGCGGTTGACCGGATGGATATCAAGAAATGCATAGGAGTGTTCGTCCTCGTACACTTTTTCTGAAGGGAGTTCTCCCTTGATTATCTTACAAAAAATACAGTCAGAGTTCATATTATATACTGAAGGCAGACTTCACTTTGTTTATTTTGAGATACTTACTCAATACATCGTGAACATGCTTAAGTTGAGCTGAACTATATTTGAGATGCTTACTCCCTGCTGCGTCTTTCTCGATATCAGCAACCTCTTCAGGTGATACCTGCGCCCAACCGTACTTCATATCATTTGGGGTATCAGGGTCCATTGCATCTCCGAGATCATCCACGATCTCTTCGACCTGTGCGTCAGTAAGTTTTTCGAATGATTTGCTAAACGGTGCCTGTTTGAGCTCGCCACGAATGAAATTAAGTTCTTCTTTTGTGATCCCGTTAGGTTTGATAGGTCCAAAGAGTGACATAGATATTGGTACTTATGATAATGGCCATATTATACCACTCACATAAATTCTGGGTATAAGTGACATCTACTGTGCAATGGTAGTATTTCATGATGGAATCCTCACCCACGCTTCATCCTCTCACACTCACCCTTTTGGTACGTCGTGGCATTACAGAAAGTGAGCAGATCGAGCGCTTCATTCGTCCTAATTATAAGCGCGACATGTATGATCCGTTTCTTATTCTCAATATGGAGCGGGCGGTACTTCGTATCCTGCAAGCCTTTCGCGAAGGGGAGCGTATCGTCATTTATGGAGACTATGATTGTGACGGCATCCCTGGCTCTGTCGTGCTCCACGATCTCTTCGTGCGTATTGGTGTGGCGAACTTTTCAAATTACATACCGCATCGCCATCATGAGGGTTATGGGTTGAACAAAGACGCCATCGCTAAGTTTGCGAAGGAAGGAGTGGGGCTCATCATCACCGTTGACTGCGGAATTACCGATGTCGAAGAAGTGCAGATGGCTGAGAGTCTTGGTATGAATGTCATCGTCACCGACCACCATCTTCCGCAAGCACAGCTCCCGCCTGCATACGCTATCATTAACTCCAAGCAAGAAGCTGATACATACCCTGACGATATGCTTTGTGGCGCGGGGGTCGCGTTCAAGCTTGCGCAGGCAATACTAATACGCGGTAAAGAGAAAGGATCGATAGTCGATGTACCTGACGGATGGGAAAAGTGGCTTTTAGACATGGCGGGACTCTCGACTATCGCCGACATGGTTCCGCTTCAGAATGAGAACCGCGTACTTGCGTATTATGGGCTGAAAGTCTTGCGCAAATCACCCCGCCCCGGCATTCATGCACTCTTGCGCGAAGCCAAGGTCGACCAGCGTTACCTCACCGAAGAAGATGTCGGATTCACCATCGGTCCACGCATCAACGCCGCATCACGTATGGACATACCATTTCGTGCGTTCGAGCTGCTGTCAACGACGGATGTTGTCGTTGCGAACGAACGTGCCCGTCTACTAGCGAGTCTAAATGCGGAGCGCAAAACTGAGGTCGCGCGAATGGTCAAAGATGCAAAGCGACTCCTCGAGAAGCGGGAATTAAGTTCTGTTATCGTTATCGGCAACCCAGGCTGGCGTGTAGGAGTAGCGGGCATTGTCGCGAACCAACTCGCAGAAACATACGACCGTCCTGCCTTTGTCTGGGGCAAGGAAGGCTCGAGTGTGATCAAAGGCTCGTGCCGCTCTGATGGCCGAGTAAACATTGTCGATCTTATGATAGCGACAAGGCAAGGCGTATTCATTGATAAGGGGGGGCACGAATTCTCCGGCGGATTTTCAATAGATAGCGATGCGATACATTTTCTTGAGTCCGCACTTGTGGAGGCACATCTCACAATTGCCAAGAAAGAAAAAACAAAAGGAATTCCAGAAGTTGATGCGGTTCTTACCGTAAGTGATGTGAACGAAGAGACCTTTCATGCCATTGACCTGCTCGCTCCTTTTGGCGTCGGCAACCCTAAGCCACTATTTCGTTTCGAGGGAGTTGTCGTCGATAAGGTAGAGCAGTTTGGCAAAGGCAAAGAGCATCTTAAGCTCATCTTGCGTGATCGAGATGGAAAAAGTGTAAATGCACTTGGCTTCTTCATGAGTACAGTAAGTTTCCCTGGTGTCGATATCGCGAATGGCTCGCGTATCGATCTTATTGCGAGTTTTGAGAAGTCTTATTTCCGCGGTTATCCCGAGCTGCGACTGCGAATCGTTGGCATCACATAAAGGCTCTCCTCAATTTTTCCAAATTACCACTATGTTATAGTTGTACCTATGGATAATGATGATCAGAAGAAACTGCTTACTCTACACCTCATGTTCACTGACGGGAGCTCGCTTGGAAACCCAGGGCCTGGAGGGTGGGGCACTGTCCTCGTGCTTCTGGGCGAACGAGTAATGGAGCTCGGAGGTGGTGAAAAACACACAACAAATAATCGCATGGAGCTCACTGCGCTTATCGAAGGATTGCGCCGCATAGAGCATGAGTCAGGCGCTCTCAAAATTTTTACTGATTCCAAGTACGTACATCTTGGTGCTACTGAATGGGCAGATGGCTGGAGAAGGCGTGGTTGGAAGACGATGGCAAAGGCTGATGTTGAGAATCGCGACCTATGGGAAGTAGCACTGGTGCTGCTTGAGGATCGTAAAAAGCTCGGACATATCACATGGCTCCGAGTCCCCGGACACGCAGGCGTTGTTGGAAACGAGCGTTGCGATGCCATCGCGACCGAATTTGCTTATGCTATGCAGTCGAGCAAAGAGATCCCAGAACTATTCGAAGGAGATCTCGGCGATTATGCCGTAGACATTTTAAATATTAGCATCGACGAAGCCGCACTCGAGAAGCGCAAAGCCGGAAAGGAACGTGCGAAGATCAAGGCCTACTCCTACGTTAGTCTTGTCGACGGTAATGTTATAGTGCACAAGACGTGGGCAGAGTGCGAAGCTCGTGTGAAAGGCAAGAAAGCGAGATTCCAGAAAGTAGCTACGAAAGAAGAGGAAATTGTGTTGGTAAAAAAGTGGGGAGGGAAGTAATCTGCAATAAGAGACATCCGCAATACCAAATATCATTTAGTCACAATAACATTCATATATGAGCACACATGAAGAAGTAGGTGGCATCGAACAGAGTCTCAAAGACGCGCAAGAGTTAGCTAGAGAATTCAATGAGGAGCGACGCGAAGAGAAGTTGCGCTCCGAACTGGAGCGGTTACGTAGTGAACATACCCCGCTTAAGGAGCGGGAATTAAACAACGAATTATCAGAGGAAGAGCGCGACCGACTGGAGAAATTACGAAGCAGGATTGCAGAACTGGAAAGCGAGTTAGCATCTTTAATAAAGTTGATTGGTAAATAATAAAAAAAGTCGGGGGTGCCAATTCGGCACCCCCGATCAATACATGAGCCAATGTCCAGCCACAGGGACGAACCGCAACCGGTAGTAGCGCATCCAGTAGCCGGCGATTGTGGTCTCTTCCCGTGAAAGTGAGACGATCTCACTGACGGTGCTGTCGCAGAGCTTATCGCACAGCAGCTTTCGAAACGACAGCTCGCCCGAGCAGTTCCGGATGTAGCACCTGGGGAATTTCTCTTCTAGCTCCTTGTACAGGCGATCGATACCAAAAGAGGTGTGCCCGCTCGGAAACGTCTGGTCGACAACAAAGAACTCAACTACGTTATTCATACTAGTCTCCATTTGAGATGAACAAATCTTTACAAATCCTCGAACCATTTCAAGGGCTTGATAAAGAGGGGAAGTTGCGATAATCGTATCGCAGACCACTTCCCCGATGCACCGATCACGTTCGGGCGGACGAGTGGTTCACGCGTATCCACTGCAAAAGCGTTTGTCTCTGGTTTCCATGCCGTATACCAGAGTCTCACATCGTGCCACTGTCTTTTTAATGGACAGTCACACGCTGTGCAGGTCCTCGAGATGACCACAGCTAGTTCACTTTTATACCGCAGTCAGCTAGCGCTGCGGTTGGGGCATCGTATGGTTGACCATACTTGATGATGCTCATGAGGTTCGGGTATTCTTTCCAGAAGTGTTGGAGTTTCTTTTTCCCCATTTCCCGCACGGAACCCCACCTATCCCGACCGTAAACGGGTTTTCCCCAATCGGAACGATCGCCGCTATTGCTCCTCGAGGATGTCCGATGGTCCTCGGAGAGGTACCCGAGGTCGCAGAGCTGCCGGTAGAGGTCGAAGAATTTTTTCACTTCCTCATACCCCTCCCGTCCCAATCCCGAATCCTCTGTCCACGACTCTTCATACCGGTCGCCATCGCAGAGCACGAAAGTTCCGGTCAGAAAACCTTCGAACCTGGTGACCATCACCATCCCCGGCTTCCCGTCACTCACTGCGTTTGCGCAGCGGAACAGTTGGCTCACAAGAGGGTGGCGCTCCTTCGAGGGAGCAACGTAAAACGTAATCGTGGTGAAAGTCGAGCTCATGATGTCTCCTCACGCCTACGTCCAACCCGAAATGGGTCAGTAACGTGGTATGCCTAGGTCTTAGGATTGAGTGAGCTATGCATTTACTCACTCAATCCTATGACCTAGCCTAGTTGTGTGAAAGAACAGTAGTCAGACAAATTTCTGAATGTGTGTTCAAGAAACTTGATAGGACTCCCGTCGATTGGGGCGAGAGATGTGGAAGCACCCAGCTTTCGCTTGTGAACTTCCCTTCCTTGGCAAACTTCGCCGAGTCAGTGCCTTTGGCTTTGCCGCTAGTATGCACTTCTGAATCTTCTATGGATATCATACAGGATATATTGTAATTTGTCAATATATTTAGTGTCACTATTTCTATCCATATCGCATTGAAAAATAAAGATATAATGGTATAGTGTCATAATAAATATGACACTTAAAAAACTAGCAACAAGAACAGTCGCAGATAAAGCTAAAGAGTTAGATAACCCAATCATCACTCGCCTCATCTCCTTTGGCTTCAGTAGGCCAGAATCGCTCATTTATGTTTATCTACTAGAGCGCGGCTCAGAAGTTGGAGGCTCAAAGATCGCGATTGGAACTCATTTGCATAGACAGTATGTCTATATTGCACTACCAAAACTGATAGAGCGTGGAGTGGTAGAAGAAGTTTCATTCGGGAAGCATCATAAATATAAAGCTCGTCCGCCCAGTGAGATCGATAAACTCGGACGCAAGCGTGCACTTGAAGCAAGTGATCTGGCGCACGATTTGAGCAGTATAAGTAATGTTGGCAACGAACAGGATTTTGAGATGTACGTTGGTAGTGTCGCGATACAGCGCTATGAATATGACTGGGTTCACTCGGTAAGAGAAAAGGAATCGCAATACATTATCGGAGGAAATACTCAGGGCTTTGCAGATATGATGGGGGAGACGCTCAATGAGTATTTAGTCAATGAAACTCGAAAATACATCACCACATACTATATTGGCAGCACAAAGGAGAAGGATTTGTATATAAAGCATATTTCTGAATGGACGGATTTCGATATTCGATTTCTTGATAAGCTTCCGCAGGGTGCGACACACATGGTGATCCGTAAGGATCAAGTCCTATTTTTTTCTTTTCTTAAGCCGGCGCTACTTTATGTAATCAAGTCACCTGTTGTCGCTCTGAACTACAAAGACTTCTTCATGATGCTCTGGGAGATGGCAGGCGCACCTGCTGAGGCAGGGGAGATGCATTGATTTTATATATTGTGTGATAAATACTTATTTAATATATTAAAAAAGTATTTTAATGAAAATTACTCATATTGCACAGTGCACAGTTGAAAACGTCGCTTGAGCTTTGGAGCAAGACTATAACGCTGCGTAAGTTAATTGTATTTTTTGTATTGAGTCTATAGGATAGCCATATGTATTTAATGGCGCGCTTATTGCCACCACTATTGTTGGCATTTCTTGTCGGGGTGTTTGGTGCTTCGTTCGTGCCGATCCCCGTGTGGGTACTCTGGCTCATTGCGCTTTTTGCAGCTTCCTGCTCGTGTATTTATCTCATACAACGAAGAATCACACTGATATTTCTCGCAATTATTTTTCTTGGCCTTGGCCTCGGTTGTGCGCGCTTTCTTTTGTGGCGGGATGCTAGTACCGATCCTTTTGTAGATCAGGGCGTAGGAACGCAGGTCACTATTTCCGGCACAGTCGTTGATGAGCCGGATATACGCGAAAATAATACTCATCTCACCGTAGCTCTCAAACAAATTTTAAACGAATCTCCACGGGATGTATCGGGAGTAGTGCTCGTGTTTGTGCCGCGCTATCCTGAGTTTAGCTACGGTGACGTACTTACCCTTAAGGGTAAGCTTGAATATCCTAAGGCATTCGCAAAGGCCGATGGGCGCATATTTGATTATCCCACCTATCTTCGAACAAAAGACATTAGATACCAGATGCGTTATCCGAAAGCAGAGACCATTGCACACGGACAAGGAAGTGCTATCACCGCAACACTTTTTAAAATTAAGCACACGTTCATCCATGCAATAGGTGAGGTGCTGCCTGAGCCACATGATGCACTGCTTGGTGGACTATTGCTTGGCGGCAAGCAGTCTCTCGGGGAAGCGTGGCTTATGCGTTTCCGTATAGCTGGAATCATTCACATCATCGTACTTTCGGGGTACAACATGACCATTGTTTCAGAATGGCTTGTTGTCATATTTCGTTCGCTTGGATTTTATGGCTCACTAACAGCAGGAAGTATGGGTATTGTTTTGTTCGCCATGATGACGGGGGGCGGTGCGACGGTCATGCGTGCGGCAGTGATGTCGCTTTTGGTCTTACTTGCGCGTGCGACAGGCAAGACATATGCGATGGGGCGCGCACTACTTGTCGCGGCGGCACTCATGGTCCTACTTAATCCGAGCATCCTCGCCTTCGACCCATCCTTTCAACTGTCATTTCTCGCATCACTTGGCCTGATATTTGTTTCACCGATACTTGCGCGGAAGATCACGCTTTTTAAAACAGCACCCACTTGGCATGAGATACTCATTTCAACGCTCGCGACACAAATAGTAGTCCTACCTCTTCTGCTTTATCAAACCGGCATGCTGTCACTTGTCGCACTCCCAGTGAATCTGCTTGTGCTGCCACTGATTCCGATGACTATGCTCTTGGGATTTGCGGCAGGAATGTGGGCATTAGTATTTCCATTTTTGCCGTGGCTCGGTTTTATTGTAGCCCTTCCTGCACATATACTTTTGTCGTGGATCCTAAATGTGGCACGCGTCGCTTCACAGATCTCTTACGCCTCTTTTTCTCTCCCATTTTCTGCAGTAGAGGTGTTTGTAGCTTATGCAGTAATTGCCTATTGGATCTGGTATGAAAATAAGGTTGTAGGTCCGCAAACGAACAATATCGATCTTTTTGAGGACAAAAAAAAGACCTCAACCGAGGTACTTCGTGATCAACCCTAGGCGACATCCTCAGCGATTTCTTTCAGTACATCTTTTGAGTTTAATGCACGATAAAATAAGAACATGATGACTGCTGCAACAACGAGGAGTATCACACCATACGATTTCCACACCTCAGCACTTTTCCCAAAAAAATAACCGATTGCGATGAATATGAATGACCATATCCACGACGCAAAGAACATCAACATGGCGAATATCCCTCGATGCACTTTGCCGAGTGCGGCCGGAATGGGGATGAAAACTTTGATCGCAGGAAGAAGTTTGCCGACAAACAAGAACCACAAACCTTTCTTGCGAAAAAGAACCTCGACCTTCTTTATGTCTTCTGCGCGGAAGATCTGAAATTTGCTCACATACTTGACCCCATATTTTCGCACCGCCTCATAGAGGAGCACATTACCAAGCGCGTTCCCCAGTGCGCCGAAAAGTGTGGCAGGAATGAGCGCAAGTGCACCGGTGCCGACAAAATAGCCGACAATGATATAGAGGATCTGACTTGAGGGTAGAGAGAAGAATCCATTCGCGGCCATGAGGACAAAAATGCCAATATAACTCCAGGCGGCAATGATAGTTTCGACGTCGAACATGCTTAGTATTATAGCAGAGTCAGTTAAGATAGCATGAAGAAATGTACTCAAATTTATGCCATTGCGGGGACGAGCCATATCAAATTTTAAGCTTAGACACGCTTTTCACCACACGCCAAAAAGCAGAAAATGCTTTTAGATAAGCTGAATGCCAATTGTGTGCCCCTGAATGTGCGGTGTATTCTAAACATAGGTGCATTATTAAGGAGAGCATCATGAGTTTCATCGATTGCTTGCATGGTCACATAAGTGGGGCACGGCTTACCGCAGTCCTAGCGCCTGAGCGTAACTTGATCGATGAGATCGTTCCATCGGAAGATTTCTTCGCACTGTATGCGCTCAAGTTCGCGCAAATGAACAAATTTAAAGAGATCGAATATATTGGCTATAAGCCCAAAGCCGCACTTGCCCCCAAGCTCAGTCGTCGCGTATCGAAACTTGGTTGTACGATTTTCGAGGGCTTTCTTGATGAAGCCAAGAAAAACTCGGGCGCGCTCCAGATGGAACGTAACTGATAAAAAAACCGACAACGCTAATGCGCCGTCGGTTATTTTGTTTCAAAAATCCTTGTAGGTGCGCATGGTCATTCCACCAAACAAGCTTCCAGAACATAGCGTCGCCGTCGTAGTTTTGTGTGTACTCAAGCTGCATGATGCCGGTGTTGCGTATATTCTTTATGGGGACGAATTGCTCCCAGAAGATTTTGCCACTGAGATGCTCTCCGAGGGTCACATGCGCGAGTACCATCTTCATGGTCATGCCGTGCGAGGCAACGACGATACGATTTCCCGGTAGCTGACGCAGGAAGTCGAGTGCGTCCACTACGCGAGCGCAAAGTCGTAGAAATTCTCTTCATCGGCATACTTAAATTCTAACTTGAACTGCAACACACTCCGAATACCGTGCAGGGTGTTTCCCAGTTGAGCGACTTTCGCGGTCGATGATTGATCATCCAGACCACCTCTGCCACCTGTGCAGCAGTGATCGTATCGTGTTTCTCTTTCTTTGAAAAGTAGCGACGCAACAATCCGTTCGTATGCTCGTTCGTTCTACGTTCCCAAGGCGAGCGTGCATGCGCAAAATAGAACCTCTGTCCGGATATTTCCTGCTCGGTCATATCCCAATATGCTCGGGAAACATCCTCGTCTTGAACGAGAAATAAAAGTGGTCCCTCCTCATTTTGATGTCTTTGAGTATAGTGTTTCGCAGGTTATCTACGGCAACAAGGTGGCAGTGATCGACTACAACACTGAGACTGCGGTGGTAATAGAAAACGCAACAATAGCCAAGTTCCAGCAGAAGATCTTCGGCATAAGGTACATAAATCGAGTCTTTTTTAAGGTAGCTTTTTCTTCTTCGGAGCGATCGTCGAAGCAAGGAAAATGGCACACAATACTTTGCGAAG
>JAYTUL010000006.1:0-12102 GCA_043744555.1 bacterium
CAAATACAGAAAACATGATATAATATAGTAATGCCCCGTCAACCCCGTATCGCACTCGGTGATATTGTCTATCACGTCCTCAACCGTGGTAACGGACGCCGCACGATATTTTCCGCACTATTCCCATTGATCTCCCTCATCCTCATCACGCACAAATCTTTCTCTTTACGAAAGAAAGGATAGAAAATCATTAACAGAAGTCTTACCTCTACGTGTGGCTAGGAATGCATAAGATCGTACAGCGGTCTCACCTCTGTCAGTTCGACATGGAAACCTAATTCCGTTATAGTGGGGGATACTTCGAGCTTGCCCTGGGGTGGGTTTTTGGGGGAAATACGTATAAATATGAATTTAATAAAGAAAATATTCGGAGATGAGGGGGAAAAGGAGGTCAAAAAGCTTTTGCCTTTAGTTGCTTCTATAAATAAGGTGGAGGCTGCAATATTGCCCCTTTCAGATGTTGAACTCGCAGGTAAAACACAGGAATTCAAGAAGCGTCTCGCTGACGGAGAGTCACTCGACGACATTCTCCCCGAGGCATTTGCAGTCGTGCGCGAAGCCTCTCGCCGCACCCTTGGACAGCGCCATTACGACGTGCAGCTACTCGGAGGTATCATTCTTCACCGCGGCGCAATTCCAGAAATGAAGACAGGAGAAGGAAAGACCCTCGTTGCCACACTCCCCACATACCTAAACGCTCTCACTGGTAAAGGTGTGCATGTGGTTACCGTCAATGACTACCTCTCACGCCGTGATGCAGTGTGGATGGGTCAGATTCACGCATTCCTCGGACTCTCAGTCGGGGTCATCAATCATGACTCTTCTTATCTATATGATAAAGAGCAAAAGGTGCTCGACGAGGCGCGCGACGAGATGGGATCATTCCGCGTGTTCTACGAATTTTTGCGACCATGCACTCGACCAGAAGCATACGCTGCGGACATCACCTATGGAACCAACAATGAGTTCGGCTTTGATTACTTGCGCGACAATATTTCTTATGAAGCCAAGGACTTGCGCCAGCGTGAGTTCAATTACGCAATTGTCGACGAAATCGACTCAATATTGATAGACGAGGCGCGCACACCGCTAATTATTTCTGCACCCACCGCTGACTCAGAATCGTTGTATGCAACATTTGCTTCTATCGCAACCAAGCTGAATGACCCAGAAGACTATACAATAGACGAAAAATTGAAGGCGATACAGATCACCGATGAAGGCATCACCCGCGCTGAAAAGATCTTGGGAATCGAAAATATCTATACTGAAAAAGGTGTCAAATACGTTCACCATCTCGACACCGCTATCCGCGCGAAGGCACTTTTTATCCGCGACCGCGAATATGTTGTCAAAGGTGACGAGGTTGTCATTGTCGATGAATTCACCGGCCGACTCCAGCCTGGCCGCCGCTGGTCTGAGGGATTGCATCAGGCGATAGAAGCTAAAGAGGGAGTGAAGGTGCAGCAAGAATCGCGCACAATGGCGTCTATAACATTTCAGAATTATTTCAAACTGTACACCAAGCTCTCTGGCATGACCGGTACTGCCGCTACTTCGGCTGAAGAATTCTTGAAGATTTACGGTCTCGATGTGTTGCCCGTGCCTTCGCACCGCCCATCTGCGCGTCTTGACCGCAATGACTATATCTATCAGACAGAAACAGGCAAGTTCACAGCTATTGCCCGCAAAGTAAAAGAAGTACACGAGAAGGGTCAGCCAGTACTTATCGGCACCGTATCTATTGAAAAAAATGAACTCCTATCTGCGTTTTTGCAGCGTGAGGGAATTCCACATGAGGTATTGAATGCGAAGAACCATGAACGCGAGGGAGAGATAATCGCCCAGTCGGGGCGTAAGGGCTCGGTTGTCATCGCCACCAACATGGCAGGCCGTGGTGTCGACATTAAGCTCGGAGGTAGCCCCTCGACGCTAGAAGCATTTGAAGAGGTAAAGAATGTCGGCGGACTATTCGTGCTCGGTACCGAACGCCATGATGCTCGTCGTATCGACAATCAGTTGCGCGGTCGTTCAGGTCGGCAAGGAGATCCGGGTGAGACGCAGTTCTTCGTAAGTCTTGAGGATTCGCTTATGCGCATATTTGCCTCCGACTCTATCAAGACCATGATGGGACGATTTGGTATTCCCGAAGACGAGCCTATTGAGAACAGGATGATCACGCGCGCGCTTGAGAACGCACAGGAAAAGATCGAGGGATTCAACTTTGATGCCCGCAAGCACGTCCTCCAGTACGACAACATCATCAACCTACACCGCCAGACTATGTACGCTCGCCGCAGGAAGCTCTTGCTCGGTACACGTGATGAGGTCAAAGAATATTTCGACAACCTCATCGAGTCGGCAAGCGAAGCGAGTATGATACCCGTCGACCGATACGACGAATTCGGCGAACGTATCAAAGAAGAGCCAATTGATGTAGGCGAAGAGGTGAAGAAGCACTCCATCGAGAAGATAAAAGCTATCGGAGAGGAGGCATTTTATGATGTTGTTCGCCGCCTCGCGCTTCAGACCAATGACATGTTCTGGGTAGACCACCTCGAGCTTATGGACTACGCCCGTTCATCCGTGAACCTCCGTGCCTACGGTCAGCGCGATCCGCTCGTCGAATACAAGCGTGAAGCACTTCGCCTCTATAAAGAAATGGAAGAAGGTATTCAGCATCAGATCCTTGAGATGATACCGCGCATACAAGTGGACGCCTTTGTCATGCAGCAAAACGAAATGAAAAAAGTTGCGGCGCAGATGACACTTGCAGGTGGCGCGAACACCGGTGACGCACCACCCGTAGACGCAAAAGTAAGCGCGAAAGAAGGCCACGATCTCGGCCGCAATGACCCTTGCTACTGTGGAAGCGGTAAGAAGTTCAAGAAGTGCCACGGCATTGCGGCATAAGAGGCATCGAAAATATCAATATTGGGAATATTTTGGCGTAGTAATCAGAATTAAAGTAGAATCTTTATATGGGAAGTTGTTTTATCGAAGGTTACTTCATTATTATGTGCTTTGAACTCGTACTGGTCTCCCTGCGCTCCCAGGGTACTTTTATTGACGGACGACGGTTGTTTTATATACATATGATCTTTGCTCTGATCTTTCTCTCAGCTACATATGCTGATCGCAGCGTCGTCTCGGAAATATTTTTTCTCTTTCTTGTGACAATTACGCTTTTATTCTGGAAGTTGAGAAAGGAGTATTTGATACTCAATGCAGCAAATCAAGCCGTGCAAGAACGTATTGAAAAATGTCTTAAAATGACACTTCTACCGTTCGACAAAATAGAGGATTCGTATTATATTACATTTCGTGATAGTAAGGGTCTGATCACAATATTTAGTAAATTTTCTAAATGTGCTATTCTGTATGTAGAGAGTGGATGGCCGCAAAACAAAAAAAGAGTTTTTATTCAATTATTAAAGAAACAGTTCAATGGCATGTTGCCGAGAATTGTTTTTCATTTCAAATAATATGCCTCACATCACAAAAGTGAAATACGTAAAAGCGGATGCAGGAAAAATAGTCGAATATATTGCCGATGTTGCAAATCACCCCGCCTTTGTTTCGGCTCTGAAGTCGGTTGAAAATTTAAGTGGCGATTCTAAAGAGGTCGGGTCTTCTTGGGATTGGACCTACATGATGGCGGGAGTTGAGCTCTCGGGAAAGGCGGAAACGACAGGATATATGGCCGGTAAGAGCTATTCATATAAGACGACAACGGGAGCACTCAGCCAATGGACATATAGCGTTGAGTCAGCAGAAGAAGGAACGAAACTTACAGTTGATATTGAATATGAAGTCCCCGAAAATGTTCTTGGTAAGATAGCTGACAAGATCGCACTAGAGGGGATCAACGATCATGAGGGAGAACAGGCAGTGGAAAACCTGAAGGCAATTCTCGAAGGCTGATGTATCATAGTCGTTTTGTGTCCCGAGAGGAGAGTGAAGAATTTTTTCGATCCACGCCATTCGAGGCTGTTTTTTCAAAGTGTGAGCAGGAGGTATATAAAAAACTCGTTTCAACTGAGCGTAAGAGGCAGTGGGTGATGGGGCGTATGGCCGTAAAGTCGCTGATCAATGAACTTGCACATGGCGGCACAAAAGCTCTTGACGATATTGAAGTGCATGTCGATGAACTTGGTAAGCCGTTCGTCTCAGGACCTTTTCATGTCTCCATCTCGCACAAGGGAGATCTTGCTATAGGTGCAGTTTCAAGTCGTCCGATCGGTGTTGATATGGAAACCTACCGACCAGTCTCTATGCGCATGCAGAAGTACTATCTTGCTACGGATGAGCAAGTTTACTTTGCTGATAAATATGGAGATAGGGGGGCGATCATAGCTTGGACCATTAAGGAGTCATATCTGAAAGCATTGGGTACAGGGTTCATACTCTCCCCATTGTCATTTACCATTGCTATAGATGAAATTGAGTCGAATCAATTTTCTGTCTTAAATAAGGACAACGCGCGCGAGCGTGTTCATATTCGAACAGAAGAGTATGGCGATCAGTGTGTCTCATATTCCGTGCTTTTATGAAAATAAACGAAAAAAATCGAATCGGTATCACCGCAATGTCTTACGAGTTGCCGTCGACGCGGTTCTCACTTCCGGAGCTGCGGAAAACTCGTGTGATCACAAGTAAGGTTGAGACCCTAAGTGATTTTGGGTTTCGTTATGCTTACATTGCCGAATGTGACGCATTCGATCTCGCGCTTCGTGCTACCCGTAAATTATTCAAGACACACAAGGTCGATCCAGACTCAATAGATGTGATCATTTATGCGACTGCACTCAGTGATACGAGTAAAGCAAAAAAGAAAACTATTGATCCGATAATGCTTTTTCGCTACCCAGCTACTCATCTGCAGTATGAGATGGGCATGCGAAAAGCGCAGGTCATGGGAATCTCGCAGGCGGGATGTGTCTCACTTTGGACTGCTATTCGGGTTGCAAAGAGTATGCTCATTTCAGATACGAAAATCAATAAAGTGCTCTGTGTTTCTGCGGATGTGCTTCCGAAAGGATCGGTGCGGGAGATCCTTTATAATGTGGTGAGCGACGCCGCTTGTGCCGTTCTTATTGAGCGTAACGCGTTTGATAATGTTATCGTTAGCGAAACACAGATAACTAAAGGCTTTTATTGGAGCCCAGCCGATCAAAAGAACGAAGTGGTCGCCTCATATTTTCCTACCGCGAAAAGGGTTATCGCAGATTCACTCGCTTACGCCAAGATGACGATCGATGATATACGTTATATAGTCCCTCATAATGTAAACAGGCAAAGCTGGGAGGTTCTCGCTTCAATGGCCGGAATTCCTATCGAAAAGGTGTATCTTAAGAACATTCCTGAATACGGACACACCGTAGCATCAGACAATATCATAAACCTCTTGTCGCTTTCCGAGCGGGGCCTCATCAAGAAAGGGGACAATCTACTCTTATTTACTTACGGTTTTGGCTCCCATTGGTCGAGTACAATCATCAGACACTAACATGCGAACTGTATTCATTACTGGAGCGAGTGGGCTGGTGGGAGGACGGCTGACCAGCAAGTATCAGTCGAAAAATATCAACGTCATTTGCCTTATCCACAAAGAGTCATTAGATAAACGCTTCGAAGGACTTCCCAACCTTCGCATCGTTTTGGGAGATATCACCCGTCGCGACCTCGGGTTGAACAGCGTCGACCGAGAAATCATTCAGAGAGAAGTTACAGACATGTGGCACTGTGCCGCAAAGACCGATTTTTCTATCTCCGCGCAAGAAGGCGAGGAGGTAAATGTGAACGGAACGACGAATTTTCTCGATTTTGCTTCACAGTGTAAACAAGTCCACCGCATAGGAGTTTTAAGTACACTTTACATATCGGGAAAAACGACGGGCACAGTAGAGGAACAGATGATCGAGCACTCGGAGGGTTTCGTCAATGAATATGAGCGTTCGAAATATCTGATGGAGCTAGTTGTAAAAGAACGCATGCAGTCCCTTCCGATAGCACTGTATCGCATCAGTACCGCCATAGGGGATGCAAAAACAGGTGAGATCGTCAGATATAACGCTGTACATCAGGCGATCAGGTTGCTTTATGGTGGATTGGTGCCGATGATACCCGCTCATGAACATACTCGCATGAACTTTATCTCCGATGATCATGCGTCCGACTCTCTCCATTATCTTTTTGAAGAACGATTTATCGCCGGCAAAGTACATCATATTGCCGCAAAAGGTGATGATATGCCAAACGTTGCCGAATTCTTGGGCAACACCTTTCTGCTTTTTGCGCAATTCCACCCTGAATGGCAAAGGCGCAATATCGAAATACCGCCGATCGTCTCGGTCGACTCGTTCGCCTTGTTCAAGCGAACGGTTGAAAAAACGGAAAACTCAATGCTCATGCGCATTTTTGATATGATGGATCATTTCGTCCCACAGCTCTCATATCCAAAAACGTTCGATATGAGCGGTACCGCCCCACTACTCGAACAAGGTGGTATTTACGCGACACCGTTTAACACGTATTATCCGATGATCGTACGACAATGCCTCAAAAGCAAGAAAAAATGAAAGTGAAGAGGGCTACCAAAGATCCCCGCGAGGCAAAGATGCTTGTATTTATAAGAAGTATCGCACGGTCGCGTGTTCGTGTGAGTAGAGACACGGCTCTTTTTGACGATGGCATCCTCGATTCAATGAATATTCTTGATCTTATTGCATTCATTGAGACTGAGTTTTGTATAAAGTTAAGTGATGATGATATCACGCTCGACAACTTTCGGACGCTCAAAAAAATAATTGATAAATTCTCAAATGTTGCAAAAAAATCCTGACACAAACGATCTCTTTCATCAGCTTCTAAAAAGCGGACAACTCTCTATGGTCGGGCGTGGGCTCTTGTCTCGCTCGGGGGATTTTTTGGCTATTATGCGCCGTGTCGAGAGTTCCTTTCGTTCCTCCGCACTTCGCCGCGGAGCAATCGAGGAAGAATATCCAGCAATGATCTTAGCTAAAGATCTCTCAGATCTCGGTTTCTTTTCTTCGTTTCCGGAGTTTACCAATGTTGTACTTCATGTCGACCGCAATAAACTCCCCCTGCAAATACGACACAACGCGATCGACAGAGGATCGCTTGATCCTCACGATGCCGACCTGTGTCTCACACCCGCGGTCTGTTACCACACTTATGTGAAATTAAAAGGCAGTACATTGCCCCAGACGCCGGTGTTGTACATAACCAAGGGAAGCGCCTTTCGTTATGAAGGGAAACGTTTGACCGATAGCCCCGAGCGCATGCGTGAGTTCTCCATGCAAGAAGCTGTATTTTTTGGGACACGTGAATATGTACGCGATATGCGTAAAAGTCTTATGCGCACTGTCGAAAGTCTCGCCGGAACTCTCGGTATTGAGACTGAGATCGTTGAAGCGAACGATCCGTTTTTCACTTCTGATGATAATCACGGGAAAATGATGATACAAAAGTTACTCCAGACAAAATTAGAATTAGTGGTGCCCCTCGAAAAGGGGAGAAAGCTTGCGATAGCTTCATTCAATAACCATGGTACATTTTTTACTGAACGGATGGACATCGGAGTCGGGCTTACGAGCGGCTGTGTCGCACTCGGTCTTGAGCGTTTTGCATACGCGTATTTTTTACAGCATGGCACAGGGAAAAAGTATATGAAACAATGACTATATGACTTCACTGAAGAATAAAACAAGGATCTCTCAAAATATTCCCCTCAGGCTTCTGCGTGAAGGTCAACCGTTCCTCGTTCCCATTTACTATGCCATGCTCACTAGTTTTCTCGCGCATGAGGGTATCAAAAATTCTGGAAGTTATCTTTTTGCAGATCATATCTATGTGGGAAAGCCAAAAGGAAGATTTTTTGTCGGAGCATTGCTTGACGCATTACTGCTCAAGCTGCCCTCAAGCGCTTCTTTTAGAAAACGCTATGAGCATACTCGAGACGGCGTGATCAAAAAATTGCTTTATTCCAAGTCGCAAGAACCCAAGCGAGTACTCTCGGTACCGTGCGGTATTCCCAGAGAATTGGTAGAGGCGGCGACATGCCTTAGATCTACCGCGCCTGAAATATACGACCGGACGATGTTTTACTGTGTTGATCTTGACCCACAAACTATCGAGGAAGCAAGGCGATTTGTCGAGGCACACGGACACCGTAATTTTGTATTTGCCAGCGCAGACGCGCTCAAATCCGCCTCTTACCCCCTACGCTTTGACTGTATCGTGAGTACAGGGTTTAATGAGTTCATCGATGACAATGAGTTGTTGATCTTTTTCACAAACGCGATAAATGCGCTAGGTGAGGATGGCATATTTATCACATCGCTTACAAAAAAACATTATTTGTCGGATTATTTAATGAAAAATGTCGCAGAACTTTTTGTGCACTATCGCAGCGAAGAAAGGCTTTGTTCGATAGTAAAAACTGCTGGAGCAAAAAACGTGACGATATCTTGTGATCCGATAGGATATCAGCTATTTATCGACGCAACCAAATGAAATATGGAACTTGTTTATGATACCTATTTAGAAACCGGCGAATCGACGCGATGGCATATGACGAAAGATGTGCCGTGGAAAGATATTGACCGCGACCTCGCCCTTTCTCAACCCAACATTCTTGACGAGCTGCGCCTCGCCGCACTTATTGAGTCTTACGCACCAATGTATGCACTGAAAAGTCTTGAGCTGTGGTGGGATAGTATTGAAGAGTCGGCGATCGCTTCGATACAATTCTATGAAGAGTACAAACATTTCTTTGCGCTTAAAAAATATCTCGAACCGCTTGGGTATGACATTCCAGAGCGCGAGATAATCGAGGTGCGCCAAAAGAATCATGACACGCATTATTCCTCCGATCGGGTGCGCCAGCTCGCCAACTACATGATCTCCGAGCATTTCACGGCACATTTTTATTCAGGATTGCTACAACAGGCAAAGGAGCCGGTACTTCGGGTGCTTCTGACGCATTTGATGAAAGACGAGTTTAGGCATCATAATGTCTTTTACGAGCTCTTACGGCGTCGTATAGAAAAAGATAAGGGCACAATTGATGTCATCCTAGATGAGGCTCTCCACTTTCGCCATATGGGAGGGGAAGTCGTCGGCGAGCGTATGCCAGTCGCAAAGAAGAATGACATCGACACCATGATACTTTTTCTCAAGAATCTTGAGAGACTAACGGGAACCAATCTCATCGAACATAAAAAACGGATCGCACTTGAAAAGGAAGAACCAAAAGCATGACGATGTCCTCACTAACAAAAGAAGAACTATGGGTCTTAAGTTATTACCGAGCATCAGAATTGGCCGGAGCACTTCTCTTTGGTCGCCTCGCGAGACGCACTAAAGATGATGAAATGCGCGTTCATCTTACCGAACATTTTGCCGAAGAAGCGAGGCACGCATGGCAATGGACGAAAACTATTCATGAGCTAGGTCATTTTCCGCTCATGATCACAGAAACGTATCAGTCAGCGTATGCGAAGGAGATCGGCTTGCCGACATCGATGCCGGAAATATTATTGCTCACGAAAATCTTCGAAGAGCGGATTTTCGGTCATTTTACGAAACATCTGGCGAACACGACCGCGCACCCTATTGTTAAAGTAACACTTGCCAGAATGCTTAAGGAAGAAGAAGGTCACCTGGGTTGGATCGATAAGAAACTTATCGATTACGACAAAGTGGGGATGATCGAGCTTGCGAAGAAGACTGACGAATATCGCACGATCGACGAGCATATTTACGCCGAGGTGATGCAATACGAAAAGAATTTATGGGATTTTTTTGAAAAAAAATGAACGATATAACAAATGAAACATATCAGATCATCGGAGAGGTTTTTGACATGAAGAAAGATGCTATCACACCGGAGATGTCATGGTCTAGTAATGATGTTGACTCCTTCGCACTCGTCGAACTTATCGTTGCGGTTCAGGATCATTTTCATGTAAATTTCGCATCAGTTGAGCTCGGCAAGCTTTCCACTGTTGAGGACCTCGTTAGCGTGATAGAAAATAAAGTTAGCGCACGACAATGATATCGCTGTTCCAATACGCATTCTTTTTTGTCTTTCACTTGCCACTTCGATTTTTCTTACGACCTCATATAAACGGTATCGAACATGTTCTCATAAACGGAGATGTCCCGCGGCTCATTATCGCTAATCATATAACCAGGCTCGATCCGTTCTTGCTCGCTCTTCTGCCGTTTCGCGCTCAAAAAAAAATGATCCCATACCGTTTTCCTACCGTCGATTCTTATTATCGTAAATTATGGATCCAGTTCTTCATCCGCCCTCTCGGAGCGTACAAGATGACGCCGCGCGCGTGGACGCTTGATGAATATTTTAGTGAAACTAAAAAATACATTTTTGAGAAAAATAATATACTTTTATTTCCCGAAGGAAGACTTGTGACAACTCCTTTTGAGGTGGAAGCAAAACCGGGGTTCATCTATCTTCCGTCTGAACTATCGATCGCAATTTTACCACTTCACATACGGGGACTCTCAGGGCTCACCTTTTGGGATTTTTTATTAAGGCGAAGGTCGGTCACACTCACATTTGGGGAAGAATTTAGTCTGTCGGATGTACCTATTTATCGTTATCGGGATACTGCTCGTGGTATCTTAGAAGGAATCTATGCGCTATGAGGGAAAAAATATATAAAAGCGGAGAACAGGTTGAAATAGGCGGAACGTATATGTGTCTTGCTTGCGGAGAGATGATCGATTTTGCCGTTGGCGAGCTTCTTAGTGACTGTCCGAATTGCGGGGCGGGAACCGCAAACGCACCTTCGGGTTTTGTAGAGGGCGTTGAGTTTTGGGTACGCGTTTCGTGATGTTGATTGGGTGCTCTCATGCAGGTTGTTAAGTTAAAGATTTAGTTGAAGAAAAAGTTGAAAGGTAGCGACAGGCAGGGAATTCAATTTAAGAGAGTAGAAAAAATAGATCCGATGGAAGATATCGTATGTGAAAATAATCCTGAATTATGGAAACAGTGGTATAAAAAAGAAGTATGAATGAAACAACTCGTGTCGGGATCGGGGTGGTGATATTTAAAGGCGTCAAGGTACTGCTTGGCGAAAGAAAAGGTTCACACGGAGCCGGGGGAGACTCGTTCACCGGCAGACACTTAGACTACATGGAATCTTTCGAACATTGCGCTCGCAGAGAAACCAAAGAAGAAGTAGGTATCGAAATTGAAAATGTAAGATTTTAGTGTCTTTCGAACGTCACCACATATGCACCCAAGCACTACGTACACATCGGACTTATCGCCGATCGGAAATCGAGTGAGCCGGAAGTAAAGGAGCCTAAGATGTGCGAATCGTGGGGTTGGTACAGTCTCGATGAACTCCCCGAAACCCTGTTCGGAGTCACAAAACTTTCTGTCGAATTTTATATAACAAATGTTATTTATAAAGATAGACTGAAAAAATAATATAAAAGATCTGGAAAGCGAATAAAAGATGAATATCGCAAGCAAGGAAAATGATAGGAAAATTAGATATTGGCTCAAAATAGAAAGCCAAGGTTGATACAATTGCGGTTATAAAATTGCCACTCCAGACTGTATTCATGCGTATAGAGTGGTCACTTCCTTCTCATGGACGAACCGTTTTCCGGTCTCGACCCTCTGATGAAAGACAAGACCTGCGAAACCGATCCTTAAGCTTTCTCTTGTCGACGAGCTAAACACGACGATTGTGGTTACACACGACATCGAATCGGCGGTTGCGATCGCTGATACGGTATGGCTGATGGGTCGTTCGTTTGATGAACACGGCAAGAGTCAGGGGGCGGCGATCAGGAAAGAATACGACCTGATCGAAGCCGGTCTTTCGTGGCAACCGAACATCGCCGCACTTCCTCGTTTCCACGAGATGGTGCAGGAGATCAAGGGAGAATTCAAGTTCTGTTAGTCAACACATCGAGGTACGCACCTCGGTGTTTTTTTTGTCAAAAAACGGATTCAGAAGGTACATTCAACAATATATTGCAACACCTGTATCACGATAGAATACCTCAACCGGTGTTAATCCGCCAAGTCGCTTGCGT
>JAYTUL010000007.1:0-11880 GCA_043744555.1 bacterium
AAAATATTATGATTTCCGGAGACAAGGCATTCGGGGTAATTTGCATAAAACATGCTCATTCGACGGAGTGCGGCTCGCATATTTGATTGAGCAGCAGGACTATTCTGAATTTGCCAAATGTCTTCGTGGCTAAGTACTGGAGCACTGGAGATACTTTGACTTCTCTCAGTTAGTGGGAAAAGCCACTGAATATAGTCGTGTGCACGCTCCAGCCAGATATCATCTTGGGCGATAATGTCACCCAACGTTCGTCCTTTTGCGTCTACGCCTGACCCTGAAAGATAATTTACTATTGGAGAATGCATGACCATGAACCAAGTATATCCTTCCTGCTTCCCTGCTCCTACATAGGCCAAAAAGCAGGAAGATCTGGGCAATAACCACCATTTAGTGACGTAAAATATAGGTGGCTATTTCTTAAAATAGAGAGCAAACCTGAAGAGGCTGCGGCACTTGACGCGACGGCGTGACGGCGGTATCATAGCCTTATCAATACGAAGAGGGACCCGAACGGTTAACTACCTAAGGGGCCCTTTTCTTTTTATGCTTGATCTTTCGCTTTATATCGGGATTTTCCAGATAGTCATAGTAGTGGCTCCCTATTTCCTTGTAGAGTGATGAGGCAAATTTCTTATTCGGGAAGAGCACCTTGGCAAGCCGATACTCCTCAACGAGAAAATCGACAAGCATTTTATAGTCACCGTCACCTGAAACCAACACGATCTTACTGAACTCTTCTTTCTTGTAGAGTCGCTTCATGATGGAAAAAATGATATCGGAGTCAACATTTCCCTTTTTCTTGCCAAGCATTGCCGTATTGTGTTGACGGAATACCAATATGAATCCGGCAGATTGGATCGATTCGTATAACTGTTCGATCTTGTCCCCCTCCTGCACAAATCCTAAATAATAGTAGGCTTTTGAAACATGATATTTCTTTTCGAGGTATACACGAAAACGAACCAAGTCGATATCCCAACTAGGCTCACTCTTGGAAGTGCCCATGTAGAGGTTTTGTCCGTCAATATAAGCAATGTTCATTGTTTTAGGATGCATGCCATCATTTTATAGAAAAATCTAAAAAACAAAACCCCGGCGGACCTTGCGGCTGGCCGGGGCGTGTATGAGGTAAGAATAACGCTGTGCGAGTAAAAAATCAATGAAATTTGTGGGTATGCAAATGAAATACCTATTGAGGCTTAAAGTGCTGTGGTCGCCATTTTTGAGGCGGTTGGAGCGGAATCGTAAATTTAAAGGAAATTATCTTATCAGCAGCATGTCGAGCACTGATCTCTCCATACCTACAGAGAGTGACATATGAGGGAGAGTATACATCATTGTCCACTTAATTCAACCTTGAAAGCAGGATATTTTTAGGCAAAAAAGTTATGATTGTCTGATGCACTACCAAAAGAAAACCAAGATCGTGGCGACGATGGGACCCGCGACAATAAAAGAATCAGTTATGAGAAAGATGATACAAGCCGGTATGAATGTCGCACGCATCAACTGCTCGCACGGAACACAGGCGGAGTATCTTGAGCAGATGAATGTTGTGCGCTCGGCTGCAAAGAAAGAGAAAGCCAACATCGCTATACTTCTTGACCTAAGTGGCCCCAAGATCCGCATCGGTGACTTTGCCGTAGAACTGGTGACACTTAAGAAGGGGCAGGAGTTCACCTTAACTACCAAGAAAATTATCGGTGATCAGCACAAAGTCAGCGTAAACTACAAAGCCCTTCCCCGCGAAGTCGCACGGGGCATGCACCTCCTCATCGATGACGGCAAACTTTCACTACGTGTCGAGCGCGTACGTGGCGAAGAGATTGAGACCGTGGTTGAGATAGGCGGGACTATCCGCGGTAGACGTGGAGTGAATATTCCGAACGCCAAGCTCTCTATCTCTGCTATTACGGCCAAGGACATTAAGGATATTGATTTTGGCGTTGCGCAAGGAGTCGACTTCTTTGCGCTTTCGTTCGTGCGTCATGAGAACGATGTCCTCAAGCTAAGAAAAATGCTTATTGCGAAGAAGTCGCATGCAGGCATTATTGCAAAGATAGAAACACAGGGCGCCATGGACCGAATCGAAGAAATAATCCATGTGACTCGTGGGGTGATGGTCGCGCGTGGTGACCTTGCTGTAGAGATTGCGAGAGAAGATGTGCCACTTGCCCAGAAACGCATCATTCGCGCCGCCAACATCGCCGGGAAGACTGTTATCACCGCCACGCAGATGCTCGACTCGATGACCACGCAATCAACCCCAACACGTGCAGAGATAGGCGATGTCGCCAACGCCATATTTGATGGCACCGACGCAGTGATGCTCTCTCAGGAGACATCAATTGGCGTCGACCCCGTGCATGTTGTTGCGACAATGACCTCAATAGCGCTGCACACGGAGCAGAGTACACTTTATCGCGATGAAGTCGTACGCTTACGCGGCACCGCCCTAGGTGTTGTTGATACAGTATCATCAGCAGTCGCACGAAGTATTCTGACCTCTGGCGCTGTTGCTATTGTCGCTCTGACTGAATCGGGCTTCACCCCACGCATGGTCTCTCGCCACAAGCCGCAAGCTCCAATACTCGCACTGACGCCCATCGAGGAGACACATCGCCAGCTCGCTCTAACTTATGGGATCACCGCCAACATGACGAAAAATGTACGCAATATCAATGACGCCCTCACACTCGCACGCAAAGAACTGCTACGCACAAAACTCGCTCAGAAAGGTGATGTCTTTCTGTTGGTTGCAGGTATACCATTCGGCAGACGCGGAGGCACGAACGCATTGGTCATTCAGACGGTTTAAGTATCTTTCAAACTGTTTTTTCACGACAGTGCAAATAAAATATTCCTAGAATTGAGCTTCTAAAGATCCTTCACCTCCTTCTTGGAGCTTAGATTGTCGATATGAAATACCGGCTGATACGAGGTAATTTTTAACGTGCAAAGGTAACACTGGGCCATTTTTTGATCTTGTACCCTTGCCAACAATTATCCTGACCAGTGATCCTCGACTTTTAGTTTTCGCATCATCTAATGCGAGCGTAGCCTCATGAGCTGTGAAACCGTGAAGGTCTAGGGTAACCTCTGGAACTTGGCGGTATTTGTTGTTCTTCATTACGGTTCATAATATCATTGCAAGCCTCAGATTGTGTCTTAAGAATAAGGAAGGATCCAAAGAAAAATAGATTTCATGCCATATATCATAACAAAATTCTTGTACCCATCATCGGGAGGGGGTACAGTTCCATTTTTTAATGGAGACACCAGTTGCATGCGAAAGCGCGGCACAATGCTCGACAGAGTCTTAATCAAGAACAATAGACCTTATATCCTGAACAACTTCTCTTCATATGGACTACAGGAAAGTACAGTGATTAATACATCATAATCGAACCACTCCATTTCGGAGGAGGTTTTTTGTAGCAAAAAACTGCCATTATTGGCAGCTTTCATAAGACGCAAAGAATATGAATTGCTATCCTTCTGCCATAAGCTTCTGTACCTGATCTTTGTATTCCAACATGACCGACATGGTGGCTTTTTCTTGATCTTTTCCTCCATCCATCTGCGCCTTTATCTTCATTGCGATCTCTTGAAAAAGCGCTGGATTCTTGGTCACCATTTTGATGATCTTATCTTGCTCTTCTTTTGGTAAACTCCCCAACTTCGATTGGATGAGCTTCTTCAGTAGCATTTCTTTAAACATAATAAATGAGTATAAACCGAATATGCGAGAATTGCAAAATAATAAAAAACTGCGTATCTACACACGCGAATAATAATGACCGTTATTGGGGACTATACCTCAGGTATATTGAGACGACCCTTTATCTTTTTTACGACATCTTCAATATTCCAATCACTTTTAACGAGAAAATCGTATGAACCTGCTTCCGTTGCCATTGCGACTTTTTCAGGATCATTGATATTGGTGAGCAAAATTACCGCAGCCTTACTGCCATATACTGGATCTTGGCGAAGCTTTTCAAGCATGGTAAGCCCATCCATAATAGGCATCATCAGGTCAAGCAAAATAAGATCGGGGTGATGTGTGAGTGCTGCATCTAGTCCTTCCTGCCCATTCTTTGCTTGAAAAACCTCAAAGCCTTCAAAGGTGAGAATGTCTGAGACAGCATTGCGAAGTGGCGTCTCGTCTTCTACTATCAATATCTTTTTATCGATTTTGGTTGGCATAAAAAATAATTATTTCTCTTGTACTTTGAGGGAGTATTGGATATCGTTTATGATCTGATCGATGTCGTAGTCAGCTTTTGTGTAGTAATTTGAAACTCCGAGATGAATATATGAGCGGATGTTTGTGGTCGAAGCAGTATTGGAAACGACAAATATTGGAATCTTTTGCCATTCAGGATTACTCTTAACCTGCACTACAAAATCAAGACCATTATGAGTGCCAAGAAGATAGTGATCGAGCCAAATGACTTCAATATCTGGCGTGTTCTTGAGCTCCTTAATACCATCTTCAGCCGTAGAAACGATAATTGTGTCGAAGCCGCGCAAAGTAAAAGCTTCACGCACTGCCTTTGCGAGCTGGCGTTCATCTTCAAGCACTAATATTTTTGGTCGTTTTACTTTTTCCATAGATTATCTATACTAACATTTTTTTAACCTCTGCAATAGGGTTTGGCGTGTATAATTCGATATTTTTGATATAAGGCCATGAATTATTGACTAGGTAAGACCCTTTGCCCCACCCTTCTTGGGCCAGCCTGCAAGCGGCATAACGACGTGGAAGGTTGTGCCATTGTTCTCCTCAGACTCAAACCAGATCTTTCCTCCTGAGGACTCTACGATGGCTTTGACGATATACATACCAAGACCAGTTCCCTCGGTATCCTTCTGGCGGACGTTGTCGGCGCGGAATAGTTTCTCAAATATCTTTCCATGCTGGCTCTTGGGGATACCGTAACCATTGTCTGAAACACGGATATTGAGATTGCTGTCTTGTTTGCCGATCTCTACGGTTATACGACCTTCGGGTTGGGTGTACTTCACCGAGTTCGAGAGGAAGTTTTGGAATACGATACGAATGAGCTTGGGGTCTGCGCTATATACATCGGGGGCATCGGTAAATATTTCTTCAACTATCTGCTTCTTTTCCATGATCTGGGGATTCAGCTCTTTGAGTACGCTCTGGCAGATCTCCACAAGATTAACTGGCTCAGGCTCCATCGCAAATGTACCAAGGTCGATGCGAGAGACATTCAAGAGTGCGTTCACAAGCTCTACCATGCGCAGGTTGCCCGCATAGATCTCTTTTACATATTGGCGTTGCTTCTCATTGAGCTCACCAACATATTTCGAAAGCAGCATTTCCGAGTACCAGCGAATAGCTGAGAGCGGCGTACGTAGCTGATGAGATGCGAGAGATACGAATTCTGTCTTTGCGCGATCGATCTCTTTGCGCTGAGTAATGTCCTGACACAAGCTGACATAGAAAAGTGTTAAATTACCCTCGCGTATAGGGAAGATAGAGAGTTCGGCATGATAAATGCTGCCGTCTTTGCGCTTATTGATAATGTCTTCTGTGGAAAACGACATACCTGCGCTTATCTTTTCCCACATCGCAGTAAATATATCCGGCTTGGTCTCCCCACTCTTAAGTAGGCGAGGATTCCTGCCTAGTGCATCATTTACGCTGAAGCCATTCAACACTACCCATGCAGGATTAACGTAGATTATCGCGCCATCTGGAGTAGTGATAGATACTGCTTCGGTCGATGAATCAACTGCTTTCTGGAATTTGCGCGCATTTTGGACTTCTTGTTCGATCTTGTTCTTTGCTTCCTCAAGTTCGAGGGTGCGAGACTCAAGCACCTCTTGCACGCGCTTAACATTAGAGACATCTTCAGTTATTCCGGATAAATAGATGGACTTACCTTCGTCGTTAGTCTTTGCCTGTCCGCGGTCAGCTACCCACATGTACTCTCCGTTTGCACGGCGAAGACGATATTCTATAGAGTATTCAGGGGTTCTCCTATCGAGATGAAACTCCATCGCACGTTTTACCCCTTCAAGATCTTCAGGGTGCACACTCGTCATCCAGAAATCCAACTTATCGGTCTTGTTTCTATCTGCATAACCAAGCATGGCCATCATGCGGCCAGAGAAAAAAACTTCATCTTTGAGAATATCGTAATCCCAAAATCCCAAACCCGAACCCATAAGTGCGTGCACATAGCGGTCTTCACCCGTACTTGCGATAGAAAGGGCTTCTCCCGCTTTTTTGGCAAAGCGATTATACCCAGGGATGACCATAAGCAACATTATCCAGACAGTAAGCACCTGAAGAATAAGCACTGCGGCTATAACCCAGTGAGTATACTCGGCAAATGTAGTAGATGGCATCCAGTAGATAAGCCATAAGGTGAGTGCACTGCCCACTAGTAGCACGACGGGAACGAGAATAAGAAGGACTCCGCCCCCATGCGGATGCTTTATCTCCTCTATTACTCTTCTTCCTAATTGTAGTGGATCTTGTTCTGCCATGTACATGCCGGCACTTAGCCGACTTATAACTATATATTGTAGCAGAGCATCAGAGAGATTGAAATACAAGTTGCGTAATTTATGATACGCGGTAGCTTTAGGATAGTTTTGTACGTCGAAAGTTAACCTAAGGAGCCGTCTCAATGTCAACGCGTCAGCGCAGTACCCAAAACTCAACCCAACGCAACGCAGGAAGAGCGAATACGTCACTCAAGCCATCTATCGTGGTGGGCCCGAACACGAAACTTTTCGTACTCGATACGAATGTACTCATGCACGACCCAACCTGCTTGTTCCATTTTGAAGAGCACGATCTTGCGCTTCCTATGACGGTACTCGAAGAGCTCAACAAGAACAAAAATGGTATGTCTGAGCCGAATCTAAACACCCGCCAGGCCTTGCGCTCTATCGACCTCGGCCTCAAGGCCCACAAAGGAAGGCTTGATCTTGGACTTCCGCTCAACGCAATGTTCCCCAATATTGATGCCAAGAAAACTCCCCTCGGAAGGCTGTACTTCCCTACCGGTGAAGAACGACCTAAGGACAAACGCTTAAGAATGCTCGCCGGCGAGGTCAACGACAACCGCATCATCATCTCAACCATGTGTCTTAAGGAAAAGTTCCCTTTACGCGAAGTCGTACTCGTCACGAAAGACATCAACATGCGCATCAAAGCGCACGCGTTAGGCTTGAGTGTAGACGATTACTTAAACGATAAAGTGCTTGAGGAGTCTGACATTCTTCACACCGGCAGCAGGGAACTCCCGCATGATTTTTGGGCGAAGCATGGCACAGACCTCGAGTCGTGGTTCGAAGGTAGCAGAACCTGCTACAGGATAAAGGGACCGTTGTGCGGCTCACTTACCACGAACGAATTCGTGTATCTTGAGCCGGCCAATGGCGAAGGAGATAAGACACAAAAGTCGCTGTATGCGATCGTTCAAGAACGCACAGCACGTATGGCAGTGCTGCGTACACTCAAGGATTACGGTGGCAAAAAGAACGCTGTGTGGGGCATCACCGCCCGCAATCGTGAACAAAATTTTGCACTGAATCTACTTCTTAACCCTGAGATCGACCTTGTCATCATGTCGGGTATTGCCGGAACTGGTAAAACCCTCATGGCTCTTGCAGCAGGATTACAACAAGTACTCGAAGGCAAGATCTACAGCGAGATAATCGTCACGCGCGCGACCGTACCTATGGGAGATGACATCGGCTTTCTTCCCGGCAGCGAAGAGGAAAAGATGGGTCCGTGGATGGGCGCACTCGATGACAATCTCGAAGTGTTGAACGAAAATTCGCAAAATGGGGGCGAGTGGGCACTTGCAGCAACCAACGTTCTCATCAAAAGCAAAGTGAAGATCAAATCCTTGAACTTCATGCGCGGTCGTACGTTCCTCAATAAATATATCATTATCGACGAGGCTCAGAATCTGACTCCGAAGCAAATGAAGTCTCTCATCACCCGCGCCGGACCTCGGACGAAGATGATCTGCTTGGGTAACTTGGCACAGATCGACTCACCGTATCTTACGGAGAGTAGCTCAGGGCTTACCTATGCAGTTGACCGCTGCAAGGGCTGGCAACATTACGGCCATATCATGCTTATGCGCGGCGAACGCTCGCGTCTGGCTGATTTTGCCAATGGAGCTCTCTGATGTAAAGTTCCCCGAGGCAATAGGGCGGGCATTTAATGCGCTCAAAGACTCGATCCATCGCACCGCGAGCAGCGCGGCATTCAACCTTTGCTTCGTTGCCGGGCTATGGAATAAGAATTCCAAGCCACTTCCAATTTTATGTCCCTACGGTCGTAAAATTTAGGTCGGCACATGGAATAAGAATTCCAGCACACTTCCAATTTTATGTTTCCTTTGGTCACTAAAATTTAGGTCGCTCTATCCATTCTGGATCGAGCGATTTTTTTCTTAACCTACACCGAATTGCCGTCGCCCGATGATATAGATTTCATAAGATATTTCGTATGAAATCCGACGCACTAAAATAGATCTGATTTCTTGATAGCTATTTGGAAAGAGCATGATCTGGCTTGATCGATATTCGCTTACTTATAGTCGATGGTTATCTCGTCCTTGTCGTGCATTTGATAGTGCTCATATTCACTAGAGACTACTCCATTCACTTTCATAACGATAGTATGACCGACGCCCACCTTGTTGCCCATAAGTGTTGTCGATGAAAAGTCCTTCCCCCACAGATCGAACACTCTGCCTAAGCGAATGTCATCTTTTTTGACCTTTTGGTTTGCGGGGCCTTCAAATTCCATATGCACACTGTTATCTGCTTCGTGAATATGAATGGGACTTTCAACGGGTCTATCCGTCATACCAAGCCCCTTTGGTAGAGTCTGCTCGACACCATTTACCGTTACAACCAAATGCGCGTGATAGTGGAGGCCTATGGTAGACACATATTCTCCATCAGCTACTTTGGGTGCTGTGACTGCTAAGTAAATAATAAATAGCACGACTAGGGTACATACAGACCATAATGCGGCGAGCTTTATTTTCTGGCGTGTCCTGTGCGCTTCCCTTCTTATGCTATCGTGGTTTTTATCCTTTTTTGACATGCGACGATTGTATCTAAATTCTAGAAATTAGACAAACCCACAAATTCTCACGCTTAGCTTAATCCCGATTACCTAGTTTTTTAACTTTCTTGCGTGATTAATCTATTTTATAATAATTATGCTAAGTTCTGCGACCGCAGCACTTAGCATAATTTCATGATCTTGTTTTTTCCTTCTCCCTATTCAACTATTTCCTCCCAAGGCAAACCGTCATTGCCAAAATGAGTACCTGTCAAGCCAATTTAAGCGGAACGGGTCCAACTCAGAAGTTGGCTTGCCTTAATGAAGGCTTTTCAAGCGGAGCCGATATAACTCAGAAGTAATCATCTCCTTGAATGCTGGAAAATGCTATGCCAAACAATATTATTTCGCAGTCTTTGATTCAAGGATCTCTTACCATGGAAGTCTAGCCTTCAGAAAGGCAATTGAAGCGGAGCTGTTTTACTTAAGAAAGTGCAGCTCCTTGAATTACAGATAAATTCACCAAAATGGTGTTCTAATTCCGTGCTTGTACTATCTCTTCCCATGGAAGACCAACTTTTCCAAAGTGGCCATAGGTGGCTGTTTGGCGATATATTGGACGGCGAAGGTTGAGTCTCTCCATGATTGCGCGTGGACGGAAATCAAAATTGTTACGCACGTATTCGCTCAAGTCCTTGCCGTTCTCATCGACAGCAGAGACCATCAGTGGCAGAGGATGACCTATGGCGTATGCCACAGACACAAGCGCCTGTTTAGCAAGGCCAGAAGCGACGATATTCTTTGCTGCGAAGCGCGCCATGTATGCAGCAGAGCGATCTACCTTCGTAGCATCTTTGCCCGAAAATGCACCTCCGCCATGCACGATAAGCCCTCCGTAGGTGTCGACCATCAGCTTGCGACCCGTAAGCCCTGTGTCTGCATAGAAACCTCCCTGAACGAAACGTCCTGTCGGGTTGACGTACACATAAACGCGCGTGAGGTCACCGATGACAGGCTTGATGAGTTTCTCAATAAGCGCTTCGCGTATCTCTGCTTGCTCTACATCCTCACTGTGCTGGGTTGAAATAAGGACAGATGCAACGCGGCCATTCTTGATAGTCACCTGGGCCTTGCCGTCAGGACGAAGCCACTTAAGCTTGCCGCTTTTGCGCAGGTCTTCAAGCCCCTTGGTGAGCTTGTGTACATACGTAACTCCTTTAGGAAGGAATTCTGGAGTCTCGTCGGTCGCGTAGCCATACATGATGCCTTGATCGCCCGCACCGTCTTGGTCCACGCCCATCGCGATGTCGGGAGACTGCTTAACGATGCGTTCGATAATCTCAAGATCGTCATCATATCCAATATCGTTGTACACCTTGCGTGCTATCTCGCTCGCATTGATAGTGGCATCGGTCGTGAGCTCGCCACCGATTACAAGGAGGCCGTGTGCCCCGAAGCTTTCTATGGCAACACGGCTCTTGGGATCTTGTGCGAGACATGCGTCTAATATTGCATCGGATATCTGATCGCACATCTTATCTGGATGTCCTGATGTAACCGACTCGACTGTATAAACTGACTTTTCACTGATCATGTAAATTAATCTGAACTATTAACAATGCACAACATAAGTGATTTAGTGAAGTTTGATAAAACAAAAAACTTCACCCCAAGGGGAAAAGTTTTTCATTTGCTTTAAGCAAAGGTTATATTATCTTTTCCCCTAAGGGATGGATTTGGCACCACTTCTCAATGTTGAACTTTATAATTTGGATGAAATTCGAAGTTAGTGACGAGGACGACCCGCAAGGTGTATGAGTTATACATTGCGCGGGTAACCGCAGTCTCTAACAAAGAAGTTCGCCAAATTTAAAGGTTCAACCAGGACGGTTGCCGGTGGGATCACTGAGCCATTTCTCTCCCCCACACTCTCGATAAAAACTTATTTAGTTGTACGTTTATAATAACACACGCCGCAAAAGAAGGTTGCAAACGAAACTGTGCATAATAAGTGGAAAAGTATTAGACCATGAACATGATGAAAAATGTGGACTTATCCCCAGCTGTAAGCGCTAATTAAAGCTGTCCCCGTTTTTGTACCGTCCGGACATATGAGCGCTTCTTCGGTGCAGGCGACTGGGTCCAGCACTGTGGGAGAGGAAAGAGGAGGAGCTGACATCTTCCAGCCTACACAGGAGAGTGCGAGCAGGGCGAGCGCGAATAAGGAGGAAAAACTAAGAATTTTTTATCTTTGGTATGTATACACTCATTATAGCGAATTTTATTCAATAGTATCTATTACTCAATTTCAGTGTCTGGCGTAATTATTTAGCGTAGCGTTCGATGAGACGAGCGCGCAGTTCGCGGGCGTACGGTTCGTTGTTTATTGCGATCGCAGTATCAAGCTTTTGCAGTAATCTTTGATATTCTTCCTTTGAATAGAGTTCTCCCCTTGCGAGTTCTAGGAAGTCACTAACTTCGTTAACAAGAGCGACCGATAAATTTTCTGCACTCACGTTTCCCTGCAATTGTTCTTGAATCTGCGTTTCAATTCTATCAAGCTCATGATAGATATTTCTCGCAACTGCTTCAGCAGGATCTTCGTTTGGACTTTTTTTATTTTCATTCATATATATCCACTCTACTCCCCTCACCAAACTTGGCAAGAATTTTCTTTATGCACGGTTTTTTTATTATATTGAACAGCTCCCCTATCTCCGCTAAGCCTTACTGATCAATTTTTATTGCAGAGGTGTGTACTAATACAGGTACATTCAACAATATATTGCAACACCTGTATCACG
>JAYTUL010000008.1:0-3022 GCA_043744555.1 bacterium
AGAGTGCTCGGGAAATGCAAAAAGCAAAAACACTATTATTCGAATCCTTCAGGAAATGCTAGGATAGTTTCAGTATCATTTAAAGATTGGAGAATGCTCCCTGTGTGTTTTTCTAAATATTTGGGTACACGTCGCAGAATATTCATTTTGCCGACATGAACACTCAGGCTAAGATGAATGTAGTAGTTCATCAAGGAGAGCAAATCTAGAAAATGCCGGTAACTTTGGGTTTTTTATCAACAAAATAAAAGCATCCATAGGTGGATGCTTCGGGAACTTACTTTGAGCTCTCTTTGAACTCAAACGTGAGATTATTGACGCTCGTAAACGTTGCTAGGCACACTTTCTTGAATTTAAAGTACAATGTTCGCAAAAGCGCAGTTTGCTCGTGTGAGAGAGCTTTCGGGAAATTGAGGTCAAGCGAGAGCCTGAGCAGGCCAGTACCAATACTTTCCAAATTTCGGATAGACCATGCTGCATGGGCGCTCACGGATTGTGATGCAGCTTCTTCGCACACTTTTCTGAACAAACACTTAATGACGCTCTCTAGTCGCTTTTTTAGACTGTGATGAGCGGCGATCTCCTGTGCTTCAAGTTTTTCGAGTGCGCGTCTTTCTGTGAGTAGACCACTGACAAGCGGGGGAATGGTGGTTTGCACATTTTGATTTTGCATCTAAGCTCCAATGGTTGCAGGTTGAAGAACACAAAAAAACATCCGGCTCAAAGTCGAACCAGACTGCAGAGTGTAGCAGCCTAAACTAAACAGGTCAATATCCGTTAATATCCAAGTTGCCCTTTGAAATCGCCCCCTTTAAAATTAAGATTTCTCGCTAAAGTCTATCTGGAGTATAATGATATTGAGATGAATTAGTCTGTAATTATACGCATGGACCTCTTCAATAAAACTTTTTTTCGTTTGGCATTTGGCTTCATTTCCATTGTCCTTACCTCGGTGATGGTGATTCTTATCACCAATGTAGTTATGCAGTCGCGCGGTGCTGACACGGTCTGTGTCCTGAACTGCTCTAAGTAACACAGCATAAGCACATTTCCGAAAACCTGCTAGTTGTTGCAGTCGGGTATTTGTACTACTGTTAACATAGAGATCTTTTCTTTTACAAGGAGGCTATCATGTCTCATTTTCGGATAACGGAAACGAGAGAGAAATCAGGTGAGCACAACTACATTGTCATGCGACCAATAGGCGTTCCATCTACTGAGGTTCGTCTGTTCGTCCACGGTGCAGCAGGCTACGCAAGCTACCTCCGTGATCAGATGAGGTATGCAGCTCTGCGAGGTGTACTGTGCGTTGCCCCCGAGCTGCCGTGCCACGGTCATCGAGCCTTAGGGCAAGAATGCAGATTGAGCGTGAATGACTACGCCGCATACGTACGTGAATTCATTACGGCTATTGTGCATCCACTCTATATGCCTCGGGTGCTCACGCTCGTCGGGCACAGTATGGGCGGTCTTATCGCACAGAAAGTCGCTGAAAGTGGTCTCGTCGATAAGTTAGTGCTTATAACGTCCGCACCCCCTAAGGGTATACGTTATATGCCGGGGAGAATGTTTATTCCGTCTCTTGAAGACTTGATGAGCTTGTTCCGACTTCTCCTCTTTCGTGAACAATTCACTCCAAGCCGGAAATTCATTGCGTCGTTATTTGTTGACCCAGAACTAAGTGCCCCAATGATCGACGCATGGGTGAAGGGGCGGGTCGCAGGGGAATCCCTCGTTGCGCTCTCTGAGCTCGCACTCAGTTCCATCGTGGTGGACCCTCGACTTATCACCATTCCGACGCTCGTGCTGGGGGCCGGTAAGGATGTTGTCATCCATCCTGATGTTGCTATAAATATCGCAAAGTACCTCAACGCTGAGCTCATCATGCTGCCTGACCTTGGACATATGTGTGTTTTTGAATATGGCTGGGAAAATGCAGCCAAATGCATCGACGTATGGCTTACAAGAACAGTATGAACTTTGATCCGCAGGATTTATTCTGCGGATCTCTTATTTGCCTCAGGTAGACCCCCACCCATCAGGGGTTGACCTTTTAGACTTTTTGTCTATACTTTAAATCAACGCTAAAGACAGCAAGCAGACCTCGAAAAGGGGACATGAGTCTTGCCGAAGCCCTATACATTGCCCTTTATGGGTATTCTAGGTCGTCCGCGCGTAGGTCGATTTTTATTTTTCTCAAAATTGTGAGTATGAATAGATTGAAAGGTGTTTCTACTACCTACTTCCTATTTAGACTCCCTAACTAAGATGGCAATTACAAAACAAAAGAAGACAGAGATCATCACAAGGATCGAAGCAGGCTTAAAAGAAGCTGAGACCGTTACCTTTGTGAACTTCCACGGTCTTACCGTCTTGGAAGTGACTGCACTTCGCAAGAGCCTCCGCGACGCTGGTGTAAAGTACTACGTTGCAAAAAAGACCCTTGTAAAGCGCGCACTCGATGCACAGAAGGTCACTGGCACACAGCCCGAGCTTGTCGGCGAACTCGCACTTGCTTGGAGCAATGATGCAGTTGCATCAGCGAAGGGTGTGTTTGAATTCCAGAAGACGCACAAAGATAAGATCGCTCTCATGGGAGGCGTTTACCAAGGTGCGTATATGTCCAAGGAAGAGATCACGACGCTCGCGTCTATCCCTTCGATGTTCGGACTTCGCACACAGTTTGTCGGCATGCTTAACAGCTCGATCGCTTCATTCGTCCGCGTCATCGACGCTAAGGCGAAGAAGGACGGCGAAGGCAAGGAGGAACCTAGAGCTGAAGTTTCGAAGGCTCTAGAGCCTGTTGCTCCAGTCGCAGAAGTTGCGCCTCATGTAAAAGCAGAGGAAGCAGCACCGGAAGCTCCTGCTGTAGGAGAGGCAGCAGTCAGAGTATCCTCCGAAGAGGCACCTGCTGCGTAAATAGCGAAGATTTAAAAAACAATAATTAATTAATATGGAAGCAAACACAACAATGGAAGTTCCTGCAAAGTTCAAGGGAATCGTTGATGCAGTTGAGAAGTTG
>JAYTUL010000009.1:0-11646 GCA_043744555.1 bacterium
GAGCGGGCTTACGCCGAACCGCTGTTTCGTTTTTTGTTTCATGCCCAATCATTTTAACTGCTAATTGGGTGTTGCAATTAATTGTTGAACTTAGGGGTTTTATATTTGACAGAATTTATGCTTGGTGGTTGAGTAAATAAAGCTCTTTCACTTTACTCTGAGGTTTCCATGCTACCCAAACTTCAAGCATTCAAAAGCCATGGAGAAAAGTTTATGCTTGGTTTTGCGCTCTTTGTCATGTTCGGTTTCTCGCTCAATTTCTGGGGCATCAATGCCAACGGCATCGTCACCATCGCCAACGACGACACCATGCCTGTTGTAAGTGATAAGTTTGATCTGATCATGCCGTAAGCAGGCACAGTGCGTGCGCATGTGGAAGATGGCAAACTGCTCTTTCTGTCCGATCGCATTCGCATAACTTTACTTCGATCGAAGACCATATTCCATCCGGAGTTGCTGGTAAAGCAGCTCGCTGGTGGAACAATCGGCTCGACTCTCCCGCAGAAGGCGGCTTGAATATCGTGAGCGTCGGGGACCTGATGCGCTGGGTCGGAACCCTCTTTTTCTTCCCCTGCTTGTCATCCTCATTCCATTTCGTGCACGCGCAAATGTGCGAAGATACAGAAACTGGCGTGGCATTGCCTGAACACAAAGACCTCTCCCCTGAGAGATCTTCTCATTTACAAATCAAAAAGATCACGCTGAAAAATTTTTTCCTTCTTGTTCGCGCAATTCAATTTGATGGTCATCGTAACCAAAGTAATGCGCTATCTCATGCCAGACGGTATCCCGAACTATTTCGCGTAGTCGTGCCTCGTTAGCCCCAGAGGCATGGAGTATTGGCTCTTTGAAAATGGTTATCTTGTCGGGCAAAACTCCGCCATTTCCGTATGAATCTCCGCGTCTTGTAAGTGCTACTCCCTCATAGAGACCCAAAAGTGTGCTGCCCTTCCCCACATAATTTTCTCGCAATTGCGACTTTGTTGGATTGTCTGCAATAACGATGGCAACGTTGTCGAGTCGTTTTAAGAATTTTTCAGGAATAGCGTCTATCCCCTCGCTGACTAATTGTTCAAATCGTTCATCGGTCATGTCTTTTTTATGTTTTCTTTTGAAATACCATCACTGTAACCCTTCGCCTGAATGCGAAAAAGTCTAGCATATGTTCCATTCTGTGACATCAGCTCGTCATGCGTTCCTCTTTCTCTTATTTCCCCCGCGTCGAGTATTATGATCTGGTCAGCATTTCTCACAGTAGAGAAGCGGTGCGAGATGAGCAGTCGAGTTTGATCTTTGGTCGACATGATCTCATGAAAGATCTGCTCCTCAGCTTCAGCATCAACTGCGGCAGTGGGCTCATCGAAAATAACAAAACGTGGTGAGCGATAGAAAATGCGCGCAAGTGCAAGCCGCTGTAGTTGACCACGGGACGGATCGACACCGTTCGAAAATCTCTTTCCCATGATGCTCTCATAGCCGTGAGGCCATGCTGAAATAAATTGGTCAGCCCCCGCTTTCACCCCGGCCTCATTGATCTTTTTGCTGTGCACAGAAGCGCCTTCTCTTCCAAGTTTGATCCCGTCAGAGATAGAAAGTCCGTCATATGCCGCATGTTCCTGAAAGAGGACTCCTAATGCTTTATACCAGCTCTCGATCTCAATATCTTTGAGATCGATACCGTTTATTAAAATTCTTCCTTCTGTAGGAACATAGAAACCCGCGAGAAGCTTCACAATAGTACTTTTACCGGCGCCATTTTGTCCTACCAAAGCACATGTGCTACCTTTCTTTATCGTAAGCGAAACATCCGAAAGTATGTTCACATCACTTAGTGGGTAACGAAATGTTACGTTTTCAAAAACTATCTCTGCGCCAGCTTTGGTTGGAAAAATATATTGATCTGGCCTAGCTGGAAAGAAAGGCTTGAGATCAAAAAGCCTGAATAATTCCCTAGTGAAAAGATGCCACTCATACATTCGACCAAGTCCTGCAAAAAATCTTTCAAGTGAACCTTCAAATTCTCTGACCGCTGTGAGTACAAATAATATCGCACCGACTGAAACTTCCCCAGCAAAAGCAAGTCTGATAGTGAGCCAGAACACCGTCGCTATCGCCCCGATAGAAACGAGCATGGCGAACACCGTCCACTTCAGTTTCCTTTTTTCTGTATTCACCTGTTTTGCGGTGAAAGCACCTAGAAGTTCGCTTAGTCGAGACTGTATCACCCCGCCGATCTGGTGGATGCGGATTTCCGAGAGCGCTGTTACGCTTTCGGTGAGGCCCTTTAGTGCGGAAAATCGTCTTCGTTCCTCAGGATTGGCATCATAAATGCTCCATACGTCTTTGCCATATTTGATGCTGAGATATAAACGCGGCAATGTCCCGATGACAAGCACGAGGAGAAATGACCAATTTATCGAGATAAGCACAGCCGATGCGACGACCATCCCGACAATATTGGAAAGATTCGCAGTCTGAGACTCTACCAAATTTATTACCGGCCATATTCCCCGCTCTTCGACTTTTTGGATCATGTCATGGAGCTTTGGATTTTCGTAATGGCCAATATCAATATCGATGCGGCGCTTTGAATAAAGCAGGTTCAAGAATACTCCTCCCTCCAACCAAAGCAGCCTGAAAAAATAATCTTGCAGGACTGAAATTATCTGCGGAAGGATATTCGCAAAAATGAGGAGCAAGGCCGGAATCATCACTGACACACTCTCACCTCCTATCTTGGCAATAATGCTGTTCACCAGATACGCCAACCCACCTGTAGTGATAAACGGGACAGTAGCTGAAAGTGCGGAGAGCAAAAAAACCCAAGAAACATATCTTTTAAAATTATGGTACAAAAGTAAAAATGCACGTTTCTCTACGCCGATGAACTCACCGAGACCTTTTATTAGTTCTGTAAAAAATGTCTGCATGTATTCGGACATGTCTTGCACCCATTATAGGACTTCCGCAAAACGCGAACTTCTTCGTTGCGGAGCCTCTACGACTCAGTCAACATATGTGAATATGCCTTCTTCATCGTTTTCTCCACGCCTCGAATTTCATCGTTTTGCGTAAATCCTACATTATCTCAAAAACTGCCTTCTGGCCGCTCTTGATATAGATATTACTTTACCTTCTCTTTCTTTGGTTTCTTTTTATTCTTCTGCTGAGCATTGTTTCCTTTTGCCATATGTTTGTTTTTTCTTAACCTCTTAATATGCTCATTATACTAACAATTGAATTCAAGTGATAGTGAGTTATCCCAATTTGAGTACTGAGTAGAGCGCGGTCGGTGCGCCAGAAACTTTTGCAGAAAGCTGATCCCCAAAGCCAAAGTGCCACCATTCGTTCGGATTTACAGTCATCCCGACTTCATGCATAACCCAAAAAAGTATGCGACGGTTTTGTTGCGCCTCTACCTCACCTTGGCTTAGTGGTCTCACATCTTCCAATTTTTCAAAATGATCGGCAAATGAAATCTCCTCTACTTCATCGAAGTCTGAGCCCATATTCAAGAGTTTCTTTGTCGAAAGAGAGCGGAGCGTAAGGTCGCAAACGCCACCCGTAGCGTGTGGAGGCGGCGAAAGTGGGTCGATAGCATCTACGCTCGGCGCGCCGCTTGCCCAATACTTGCCCGTTTCATCACGTATTTTTTCTTCACTCCATTTTGGGTGTTGTTCACGCAAGTACTGAGGCACCCACACATCATGAAAATAATTTTGTACTTCGACGGGGCGATAGGCATCGAAGAGATAGAGCTCAGCATCGATCGTTTCAAGTATCGAATTAGCTTTTTGTAGCCGCCTGAGCACGCCCTCACGCACATACAGCTCAGGTATGGACCCAGGGGCGCGATGAAAATAGGGTGGATTATCGACGCGGTAATAATAATTATCGCCAGCGATTCCATATGCGCGCGCATCGTAGGCCTTTTCTTTATTTTCTTCGCTTTCCAGAAATATGGGATATGCCCGCGCACCCTTGCGGCGTTCACGATAGTCGGTCATATCCGGAATGGGTGTGAGTGATATTTCCACGTTATTATTTTATTCAGTTTTCCAATGAGGCTGGAATTGCTCGAGGTCTTTCACTAACTTCTCTGTACTTTGTCCACGATAACAATATACGCGGTCATCGATATACACTGTCGCGACGGGCTTGCCATTATTGGCACCGAACTTTTCGGGGTTCTCGTTTATGTAATCGAACGGAATCTCGTGTGTTGCACAATATTCGCGCAGAAGCGTGGCGCTGTGAGTCGAAAATACTATTATTTTATTTCCTTTTTGTCTAAGAATGCGCATAGCAGAGACGACTTCGGCATTAGGAATCCCGAGAATATCCTCACCTTGAAATCCATGATACTCGCCGATAACACCATCGAGATCGAAGGCGAACGTGCGCGGTACAAATGCAACCGTACTCATATATTGATTATATCATCTACATTAAGAAGAGCTGAGGTCTTTTTCTTGAGCGACTGAGGAACAACTTTGCAGAAATTGAAATAATAAACCGAGAATTTATACAAAAGCCACCCTCTCTGTGGTGGCTAATAATTTATGTACTTTTGTTGAGATGTGCAAATCCTTGTATAATTGATTCGCGCATTTCTTGAGTCATCAGATATTGATCAATATCTTTCTCCTCTAGCCATTTGTAGTCATCGTGTGCTCGACTTAAAACCAATGCTTGGTTGGACGTATTAAGGGTTGCAAGAAAACTAATATCTACAGTGTGCCTTTTACCCTCGTCGGATACATATGAAAAAACTCGATACGGCTTTCCCGGGGTAATCGCAAGATAAGCCTCTTCCGAACACTCACGTACAAGTGCGTCGGTTGGAGTCTCTCCAAAATTTATTTTTCCACCAACGAGTTCATAAAATCCGGGTAAAAATTTTTCTTCCCTAGAGCGCCGAACTATAAGCACGGTGTGCTTATAGTTAATAAAGGCAGAAACGCAAATTTTTTGGTTTTGTTCCATGGTTATACCTAAAGAATACTAGCATCTCTAGTTCATTTTCAATGAAAAAACATGTTTGTCAATAGATCATCTATCAGTAATCAACTGTTATACTTCTCAAATGGACTACAGAAAAGTCGAGAACGATAAGCTTGGTGAAGTTGTCTCACTCAATAAAAAAATTTTTGAAGGGTTGTACCCATGGTCACCCTATACAGAGGAAGAATATCGACAAAAAATTTTTAACCGTAACCCGACAATATTTATTGCGGAAGATGACGGACGGATAATTGCCGATTCAATATCATTTCCTAAGGACGATAAGTGGTATATATGGATTCTTGCTGTTAATGTGGATCATCGCAAGCAAGGCGTTGCAACAGAGTTGTATAAAATGAATGAATCATATGCACGCGAGTCGGGACTAAAAGTTGTGTCGATAAAAATTTACAACATTTCATCTAATATGCTCCAAATGGCACTAGTGCGAGGTTATCTAATTATTGATATTAAAAAAGATTCTGATCCAAAATTTAATGCTCTGATCCTCGAATTGTCACTATGAAAAAGACTGTGGATCTACGCGTGTGGGATGTCATTGTTATCGGTGGCGGGGCCTCGGGAATGATGGCTGCCGGGCGAGCGGCAGAACTTGGGGCAAAGGTACTAGTCTTAGAAAAGAACTCTCGCCTTGGTGAAAAGCTACTTATAACCGGCGGCGGACGCTCGAACATCACCAATCAAGAATACGACAACAGAAAACTCCTGACAAAATTCAAAGACAAGTCACAATTCCTCTTTTCTCCGTTCGCACAATTCTCCGTCAAAGAAACGCTCGCATTCTTTCACAAGCATGGCATGGAAACGAAACTCGAAGCGGAGGGCAGAATGTTCCCTGCCAGCGAAAAGGCAGAGACAGTATGGCAGACGCTTGTCGCATATCTTAAGGAGGGCGGGGTCAAGGTCCGCTCGAATGCCGAGGTGAAAGGTTTCGCCACTCTGGATGGAAAAATTACTGGCGTGCGACTCACCGGTAACGAGACGCTCACCGCGAGTTCATACATACTCGCAACTGGTGGATCTTCTCGCCCCGAGACCGGTTCAACAGGCGACGGATTCAAATGGCTGCTTAAGCTTGGTCACACAGTAAAATTGCCTCATCCCGCACTCGTTCCCATCAAAACTAAAGAGAAGTGGTCGCATGAACTCTCTGGGCTATCATTCAAAGATGTGCGCGTGACACTCATGCAAAATGGAAATACCCATGGTAAGCAAGTAGGTAAGATACTTTTTACGCACGTGGGCTTAAGTGGCCCACTTATTCTCAATATGAGTAAAGACATCGGTGAGCTCCTGAAGTACGGGGTTGTCGAACTTTATATAGACCTCTTTCCCAAAATGGACAATGGCACGCTCGATAGGCACGTACAAGAAATATTTAAAGCCTCACAAAATAAAAAATTAAAAAATGTGCTCGACAAGGTCGTTCCTAGCGCACTTGCTCTGGCAGCCATTCCCCTGCTTAAGCTCGATGGTGACAAAGAGCTGAACAAAGTCTCCAAAACAGAAAGGGCAGTATTCGTAAAATTATTGAAGGCTATTCCGCTCACTCCCACATCATTGCTCGGTACAGAAAAAGCAGTGGTGGTTTCAGGCGGTATCGATCTCAAAGAAGTCGATGTAAAGACCATGCGTTCACAAAAATACCCCAACCTCTATCTTGTCGGAGATGTGCTCGATATTGATCGCCCCTCGGGCGGATATTCGCTCCAGCTGTGCTGGACTACTGGATTTGTCGCTGGAACACATGCAGTCAAGCTCTAGCCTTTGCTATTGGATATTTTTTTAATCTTTGCCTCATCCGCAAGCTTCCATAAATAAAGAGAGAGAACTGTATGATGCCCATCATATCGCTTTGCAAGCTTGCGGATCTTTTCAGGCTTGGGTAGAGTGTGCAGTCCAAAAAACAATTGTGCGCCTTTTTGTATCGCTAAGTCGCCCGTCGGAAGCACATTGGGGCGATTGAGCGCGAATATCAAGAACATATCTGCAGTCCACTGCCCTATTCCTTTCACGCAAATGACATGCTCGGAGATCTCCTCGTCGGTCATCAGGTGGAAGTGCTTGGGATCGACGGTCTTATCTTTGAACTTCTCTGCAAGGTCACGAATGTACGCTGCTTTCTGCCCAGAAAGTCCAACGCCTCGCAATTTCGTGATAGATGTACTAAGCACATCCTCAGGTTGTGGAAACTTCTTTGGTTGATAGAGCGCTACGAATCGTTTTTCTATCGTTGCGGCGGCAATGCCAGACAGCTGCTGATAGATTATCGAATGTAGAAGTGAGCGGAACGCATTAGTAGAATAGCGCAGTTCGGGCAATGGGAAACGCTTCGCCACTACGGCGAATTTTTTATCTTTCTTGAGGGCATTAAGTTCGGCATCGAGATTCAGCCTTTGAACTATTTTGTGCATAGAAATTATCAGTTAACGTGAATAATTTCGCCGTGATCCAGTACGCGAAAATCTAATTTTTTATCTCGTGCTTCAGTCACGAGTTCACTGATGCGCGTCTGTGGCTCATCCTGCATATCGTCAGCCAGATGAAAGGTACCGAAGTGAATACCCACTGAAGTCTGTACATGTAATTCGTTGTGGATCTGTACTGCCTGATCAGGAGAGATGTGTACAGCCCCCATTAACCACTGTGGACTGAACGCACCGATAGGAAGGAGCGCGAGGCGAAACTCTTTGTAGCGCGCGCCTATTGTCTCGACAAATTTGCCATAGCCGGTATCGCCTGCAAAAAAGATATTTCCATTCTTGCTTTCGATGATATAGCCACACCAGAGCGTATTGTTGCGATCGGAAAGTGTGCGCGATGAGAAGTGCTGTCCAGGTGCACAAACGATGTCGACACTTTCTGTAAGCGTGGTGCGTTCCCACCAATCTATTTCTGTGACATTCATCACCCCTCTCTCTTTGAGATACTCGGCGTTACCGAGCCCGACTATGACCTTCGGGTCACACTTCGCCTGCAGAAGCTTAAGCGTATCAATGTCGAGATGGTCGTAATGATTGTGAGAAATGAGGACCACATCGATGGGTGGAAGATTCTCGATCTTTACCCCAGGCGCGCGAAAACGCGAGGGCCCAATAGAGCGAAATGGACTAGCACGTTTTGACCACATGGGATCTGTGAGAATGTTTTTACCTTCCGTCTGTATGAGCACGGTCGCGTGATTGATGAAGGTCACCACAAGCTCGCTTCCCATGACCCGCTCTCTGGGCGTCGTATCAAGTGAGTTCTTTCGCATAAGCCATCTGTTGCGTTTACGATGCAGAAGCCACTTAAGTATCGACATACGCTTACCAATGGCAATAGCACTAGTTGATGCGGGCGATCCGTAGCTATAGAATATCTCGCCATTAAAATGGTCAGTCATAGGACCTTTATGACCCTTTGCGCGATGCACATGGTCGGCATATCTGAGGGCGACGTAGCATCCGATCACAATGATCATGAGTATAAGCATGAGTATGATCATAGTGCTATTTTTTGACTATTTCGCTATCAGCTTTTTTTCCGTTCAGATACATGATGCCAAATAGACAGAGCAGAAGCAGTATTGGAGGGATGGGAGAGACGACGGGATCTTTTATCCACTTTGCATGATGTCCGACAAGCGTCAGTATCGCGCCCATGCTCATTATAGTGAGAAAAAACATTGATATGCCTTTTATCTTGTTCCAGTGTAATCCGGCCGCTGCGAGCACTTCAATCCCGCCGATAACATAGACTATCCACGCAGAAAAACCCCATGCCAGAAAGTGGTTGGTCATCTTTCCCATCAGTATCATGACTCCATATCCAAGGAATATAGCGGTCACCAATCCCAAGAGTACCCAGCGCAAAATAATCAGCTTTTGTGACATGATTCGATTATACCACTGCAATACATTATTGAAACAAGAAAAAATCAAAAAGCCTTTTTGTCGATAAGTTCGAGTTTCTTGAGGCGCGCACGGATTCCTCCAGGAAGACGTTTTAGTGTTTGTGCTATTTCCTTGGTCGATCTACCGTCCTTAAAAAGCTCGGTCAGCTGTGTTTCTTCTTGAGTGCTCCATTTTGCACCCAACTTGTCAGGTTTGTCTGATTTATCTTTGAGGGTATTCTCACTTTTATCAAACTTTGTCTCACCTGTTTTTTGCGACCGCGATTGACGTTTATGAGGAACGCTCGACTCCAAGCGGAACATGCGTATGACGTCATAAGAATACTGTTCATCTAACGCTTCAAATATTGGCTTCAAAAATTCTCCGCCGTTTGAGGCTATGGCGGCACGGATCACATCGCTCGCACGCTCATCAATACCTATGAATTGCGGCCAATTTATCTCGGGCAGTTTATCTTTGCGCGCTATCTCCTCGAGATGTTCGACGATAGTGCCCACTGTGCGTTCCCGGAGGCGCACTATCTCATCGAGTGACTTCCCTTCACTTACAAGCGTGAGTGTGGCCTCCCATTTCTCTTCAGTCTTTCCACTCATGTATCGCGAGAACTTATCAGCTTTTGCTTCTTTTTTGATGAGTGAGCCACCCATCGCAGTTAGGAAATTCTCATGCAACTTGTTGAGCTCTTCACCCTCGAGTCCGGTGAATCCTTCTTCGGCTTCTTCAGACGCAAGGCGAAATGCGTGATCGCGCTCGAGCACGAGCGGATGCACCTCAAGCGCGCGTTGGTTTACTCCCAACAGGTGGAGTCCGGTAAGTGTGCGCACGCGGGAAAGTGCGACATACCCCTGTCCGTATTCGAATGCGCGAGAGAGATCAATGATGGCTGCGTCCATGCTCATACCCTGACTTTTGTGTACGGTGATAGCCCAAGCGAGACGAAGTGGTATTTGGGTTATTTTAGCGAGTGTCTTACCGCCATCTTCTATAGCCCACTCCGCGGGAGTTGCAGTGACGCTCTCGCCTTCGCGCGTCATGACAATAGGATAGAGTGTATCAGGATCAAAGCCGGTGATGGTTCCGAGTGTGCCGTTGACATACCCCGCATCAAAACTATTCTTGGTGAACATGACCGATGCCCCTTCCTTAAGTTCGAGGACTTCAGGAGAAAGACAGCCGCGCTTCAGTGTCTCTATCGCTCCAGGCTTGCCATGGGTAGTCATGAAAAATGTTTCACTCTCTGCGGTGATCTTTCCGAGTGCGGAGGTATTCTCAGCGTCGACATCTTTGTTGTGAGTATATAGCCTTGGTACGCCTTCGGGGTGCTCATCAGGATGAGTGCGGCGCTCTTCGAGGCATTCGTATACCGACTCCTCGACTTCACCGCGCCTGATAGCCGCAAGTGTAGCAAGAAATGTAAAATCCTCCTGACGATGCTGCTCAGAAAGATAGCAGACAATAGGTGCGAGGCGAGACCACACGCGCGAATCAAAACAGAATTGCGCAGGCACCTCACCAAACCGAGCAATTGGAGGTAGCTGAAAAAAGTCTCCTACGAGCACTACCTGTAGCCCCCCGAATGCGTCTTCGTTGTGCCGTAGTGTTCTACAAACGAGATCGACCAGCCCCAGTATCTTTCCGTCGAGCATCGAGATCTCGTCGATGATGAGGACTTTCGCAGAGGCGATCCGTTTCACTAATGACTCTCGGCTCTCGAGCTCATCAAGGTCTTGTTCGCTTAATTCTTTTTTGATACCGATACCGCTCCATGAGTGAATAGTCATGCCCCCGACATGTGTAGCTGCGATCCCAGTCGAAGCAGTGATGGACGGATTGATTTCATGCTCCCGTAGATACTTGATATATTCATTGACGGTGTGCGTCTTGCCGCTTCCAGGCTCACCCGTAAGAAATACATTTGCTCCAGTTTTTAAAATTGTCAGCGCTGCATCCTGGGTCATATTAGAGCTAGGATACGTGCTTTAGGGTCATGCTGCAACTTTCTGGCGACAACAATCAAGGCTACGCTCCCTGCAATTGCCTCCTTTTCAATTAAGGTGTCTGTAGAGAGTTCAAGAGTACCAATTGAAACCTATTATTTTTGCCATAATTGCAGTCATGGGCTTTGCAATCGGAGATGTGCTCATGGAAGAGCGCCTGACTAAGTACAACAACCTGACGATCACAATGGGATATATTCCTATCGTCTTTATTGCCGCATTTATCATGCGGGTAGCAATAAAGACTTCAGACTCAGCCTACGATTTCCCCACAGGAAATGACCTTATCTGGCTCGTGCTAATGGGAGCAGTGTTTGCTGTTGCGGACTATTTCTTCATTCGTGCTTACACCAATGGTGGCTCGCTTCTTGTGGTCACCAGTATCGTCACTCTGTTTTCCGTCATTGCCTCGCACATCAAATTCCTACCTACGAGAGATATTCCTAATGTTTGGCAATTGGGCAGCCACGCCTGCGCCGCTGTCGCCGTCTTCCTCGTTGCCAAAGGAAGCACCACATAGCAAACCAAAAACCGCCAAGGCGGTTTTTATTTCCCCCATTCCAATCTAGTTAATCCTATTACTGGGAGTTTCCTGGGGGGTTCTAAAGAATTATAACTTCCAATAAAGACAAATGGTACATTCAACAATATATTGCAACACCTGTATCACGATAGAATACCTCAACCGGTGTTAATCCGCCAAGTCGCTTGCGTGGACGAGTGTTTAT
>JAYTUL010000010.1:0-11563 GCA_043744555.1 bacterium
CGGGGTTGCCGAGGCTCTGCGAGGCAGTGGCGGAACGATTCATTCATCACTGGGATTTTGCTCGAAATACATTCGAACTTTGTCCAGAGCATACCGCCAATGGCTCAAAAAAGACCGAAAGGTCTTTTTTGATATACCATTGCGTGAGATTGGAGGATTCGAAGCAGTTCTCCGCTATTTGTGAGGAGCTCTACTCAGAGCAAATCGGAAACGGATACTGACTGTGTGGGTTTAAATTCCTTCCGTCTGCCATGTCTGTTAGGAACTTTGAAACTCGTGACCTGATCCTTCCTGCAACACTTATACCATCCCCAAGTAACCACTGCTTATTGTGTTAGTTTTAAAACTAAATCCTTGGCTCTGAAAGGTCTTTCCTTGGATACTGATTCGGAAGAGGTTAATTAGTGATGGTATTACCTGAAGCTCGAAGCCGTCCCCGCTAGTGACCCCAACAGAATGAGCTATTTTCAAAGCTGAAAAATGGTGTAGACTAAAGCAATGGATAATAACTTAGAATCATCACCCTCAAATGTAGAAATTGCGCCTGATGCAGTCCCCGAAGCAATGCCGGGAGAGGTTTTAGGAGAGAGTGTAGCAGCCGATACGGCTGAGCAAATTGTTCCCTCTAATCCCATAACTATCGAAGGTGAAATTAATAGCATAGACAACGCAATTGCTGACGCAGAAGCAATGAATACTAACACTAGAGAGCAGCTCTCCGCATTACGCCAAGAATTAGGCCTCCCTGATACTCAAGAAGAACCACCGTCCATTCAGTCCGAAAACGAGGAGATAGCCCAACTCAAACAACAGCGCAAAGAACTTACAGAACAACGAAATAAGGACGGTGACGAGATGATGGATCCTTCCGAAGAGCTGGAAGAAGAACCCGAATTAAGTGAAGAAAATAAACAGGAAAGAAAAAAGGAAGAACTTCAACTACGCAAAAAATCAATCGAGCAATTCAAAAAAGATGTCACTGAAAAATTTGAGCAAGACCTCAGAAGTGATTTTGAGGCAAGCAAGGCGCTGAATATTGAACAGGCTGTTCAAATGATGAAAGCTCGTCTTTCAGAAACACTCAATGAGTCTGCCAAAGAATTCGTAAGCGGCAAAACAAATGTCCCCCCATTCCCTGCTGGGGTTGAGATGCATTGGGAGACCTACGTAAGACCTGAGTCGAAGTTCGATGAGCCAAACTGGATTACTAAGCTCAATGTCATTGTCGATAACAGGGTCATTGAGATTGCGAGTGAGCGCGATATGAATAAGGAAGAGGGAACCAAGATACTCGACGCATTTGCCTCGAAGGCGAACGGACCGAGTGAGAGCAAGGAAGACCCCCAGGGCGCGAGTGACGAGGATGATATCCCTGAGAAAACAGGATCAAAAGATGGTGAGATTACTTCCGCTTAGTTTCTCGTCATTTTCGATTTTTAAAAAACCCACAAAAAGAAAAAGCCTCCCCGCGGAGGCTTTTGTTCAATTCAATTTAGGAATATAACTTTTCATAAGGATACCCGTGAACTTCTTTACGCGTGGATGCGTGAGGTGAAGTGTTTCCCTGATCCACAGATCCAGTTCGGCAACGAGAGAATTTTCTCGCTCGTGCGTTGTTTTGACCTGAGTGTGCGTCGCTTGAATCTTCGTCAAAAGCTCCGCAAATCTCCCAAGCTGTAGGAGTGAGCTTGGCGTGCCTTCGAATGCACGCAATTGCGCAGCATATTCGAGGAACATGTCGCTTCTCCACGACGCACGCTCTAGCACATCACAGAGCAAGAGGAATCGCACACGATCATCGTTCGTGGCGCCCTTCAGTTCTGGTCGGACGACACGCAAGAGCATCTTGCGATACATGCGCCGCACGTATCCTTTGTCCTTGCGGAGAAAGCTGATGGTGTCGTGATCTATGAATGTGCGCGTCGGCTTCATCACTGGGGCTGGGCATTTGCCAAAAGACTAGATGGCGAGCAAATGGTAAATATTACGGTAAAATTAGTAGCCAGAAAAAAAGGTAGACAACATTCATAAATAAAGATCGAAATCAATTCACCTCCAACTTTTAATCATTAAGATAAAAAAAAGTCCCCCCAATGGGGGAACCTATTGTAGCTATTCTGTTTTTGGTCGATATAGCACAGTCTTCACGATCATATTCACAAACTTATCACCTTTTCCGGATGACCATTCCTTAATATCTACGATCCAATTGCGTAAATTGAAAAGAAGTTGCTCGTCACGCTCTCCTGTAGTATTCCCTACTTCTCTAGTCTTGGCTTGAATATCATTAAAAATATCAATGAATTGGGCGAATTTAGGAATTGAACTTTCGCTTTTTTCCAAGCCTTTTACGTGAGTGGCAAATAGCTGTAATGAGCCTTCACCCCAATTTCTGTCTCGAAGCATGCGCTCGAGTTCCGTAAGCATGAGTATTGTTTTAGGGTCAGTGATTACTTTCAATTCTCCTACGATTCTTTTAAGTAGCAACTTACGAAAAAATGCTGATACATATCCGTAATCGTACCTAAGAAATGCGAGAGTTTTTTCGTCCACAATTGTTCGTGAATTGATCTTTTGTGGAGCAAGATGCTTCACTTTTGCAAGACCGAAAAAACGCAAAAAACAAATTACCGACCAGCCAATATCGTACTCATACCACTCGATTGAGAACTTTGCTGACGCGGGGTAGGCATGATGCCCACTATGCAACTCTTCCCCCCCAAGGAAGAAACCCAAAGGTACGATATTTCGAGACGCATCACGAGTGTCAGCAACACGATAGCCCACGTAATGAGCAACACCATTGATAACGCCTGCGGCCCAAATTGGAATCCATATCATCTGGAAACCCCAAATAATCATTCCTGTGACTCCGCCAAAAAGGACGATATCTACGATTGCCGTTAATGCAATTCCCGTCTTGGGGAAGCGGTAGTAGATGTTTTGCTCCAACCAATTATGAATCGAAGCTAGTCCAATTGCCAGCTTTGGAAATCGTAAATTAGAATTTTGCCCTACCCAATCATTTGTAATATCACGCCCATAACGAGCAAGCGTTTCTTTATTTCGCGATTCTAGAACATACAATCGAACGCCTTTCCATAACACCCAATAGGTTAAATTCAAAAAACGAATAACCTTCTCGCCAAAACCAGTTCTAAGTAGCGTTCGATAAAGTTGATTTACTCCCCAAAAATAGGGTTGTTCGCCTCGCATAAGCAACGCTTCACTATTCTTGATATTTGCTATCCAAACTTGCGGGCTATGTGGATCATCTTTAGTCTCGCACTTCGCATGATGTTTTCGGTGAATTGGTGGCCATTCTTTCTTAAGCATCCCTGTAAATACCCACAGTATGAAACCAAAAATTAGTTCCACCGATGGGTGCAGTACTATTGACTTGTGCGCGATGCAACGATGAAAATAAAGGGTTACCGAAAGGATCGTTGGTTGAGTAATGAGCAAAATGATCAAAATTACTTGCCACCAATTGGGATCGAATACGTGGGGGGAAAAATCATTAATTGACCCGTAAGACATTTATTTCTCCTTTTATGTGACTATTTCCATAATTCTACATATTTTATTAAAGAACAAAAAACTTAAGCCAAGTATAGCAGAGGTAGTGCATTCATGCATAATAACGTGAAGAAAATAGAAAATTTTATGTAAAATTTGGCTTAAGAATAATTTTAGAGTTTTTTAAGCTTGACATGGTTTGAGTCAAGCAACTCAAGGCTGTTCGAGCCATTTGGCTGCTTCTTTTCTGATTTTAAAATCTCTTATTTCTCCCTTGTTGAGTCGCGCATCTTCTTTGATCTAATCCAACAGAAGCTAGTATTTCGGCTTTATCCCTTATCTTGCGATCTTTTTATGAGGAATTTGAGGCCATTACTTGCGATGTGTGGAGTGCGTGGCTCTATATTGTCTACTTGGCAAAAATCTATCAATAATTTTATTTCTTTATCCTCGAGTTCAAGTTCGGAAGAGAGCTGAAATACGCCCTGCAGCGAACGTCGCCTACCCACGATATCTCAATGTATCTTCGTCATTTATCGTATCTGCGCGCTGCTCTCGTACGTTTCTCGAGGTTTTTCATGCGTAAAGAGTTACATAAACATTACTTAATTATAGGACTCGTACGTGAAGAGACGATGACACCAGCTCGGCTATTGCGTATCATGTAGAAATGTTCAAAGGCTCGGCAAACATAAAGACGCAAAAAATAAAAATGAGTGACCCCATCGCCACTTTGGGGCGAATAAACGAAGAGCAGCTTAAAGCCCTATCACGTCTTGGCCTTTCGACCATCCGCGACCTGCTGTACCACTTCCCTGTTCGCCACATCGATGCAGGCAAAGCCTCGGCCATAGAGATGGCGAGTGACGGCGAGCGTACGACGCTTTATGGACAAGTCGAAAAGACCGGAGTAAAGAAATCTTTTCGCGGACAAGTACCGATGGGCGAGGCCACTATCGCAGACCCGAGCGGAAAGATGAAACTTGTTTGGTTCCATCAAGCTTATATGGCGAAGATGATAGCTATCGGGGACTTCGTGCGTGCATCAGGCGTCGTCAAGAAAAAGAACGGCATCGTCACCCTCATCAATCCTGAGATCGAGAAGATCCCCGCACTCCCCGGAGATATCGGCCGCTCGCTCTTTGCCGACGGACTAAGCGAAAAAGACTTGCGCTTCTTCCCTGTCTATCCAGAATCCAAAGGCGTAAGCTCCACATGGTTCTATCATAAACTTCAGCGCATTCTCGGAAGTGGGATTCTCGACGAATGCGAGGACCCGATACCCGCGGACATTCTCAAGCGCTACAATCTGCCCACTCTTCCCACCGCACTCGTGTGGATCCATTCTCCACGCGATGAAGGGCATGCCCGCTCGGCCCGAAAGCGTTTTGCCTTTGAGGAAATATTTCTTATTCAGCTCGAGCGCCAGCAAAGCCGCATGCGCTACGAGCAAAATCCTACATTTACTATTATTCCCGAGAAGCAAGGTCTCGCAGACTTCATCCAACAATTCGGTTTTCCGATGACAGAGGCACAAAATAATGCCATTGAAGCAATATTTCGCGACTTTGCATCACTGCGGCCCATGCTCCGCTTGCTTGAGGGCGATGTCGGTAGTGGCAAGACCGCAGTTGCAGCAAGCACGACATACGCAACCGTAACCACTCGCCCCGCGGGACAGAGTTTCGGCAACTTGCAAGTTGCGTACATGTGCCCCACCGAGATTTTGGCATCGCAACACTTTGAATCTTTCATCCAATACTTCGTTGGCACCGGCATAAGCATCGGCCTTATCACTGGGAGTGGTTGCCGCAAATTCCCCTCCAAAGTCGACCCATCCGGCTGGACCACAATATCGCGGCCGCAATTCCTTAAGTGGGTCGCAAGCGGCGAGATCCCTATCGTCATCGGCACGCATGCGCTGATACAGAAGAGTGTGAAGTTTAAACATCTTGCTTATGTCATTATCGATGAGCAACACCGCTTTGGAACTTCACAGCGTGCGAAGCTTGTGCAAAAAGACGACGCCGAGAAAAAGCAAATTGCTCCACATTTTTTGAGCATGACCGCGACTCCCATCCCGCGCACACTTGCACTCACCCTCTACGGGGACCTCGATATTACCCTCCTCGACCAAATGCCCATGGGCCGTAAGCCGGTCATCACTGAAATTGTTAAGGTAGGTAAACGCGAACAAACCTACGAAAAGATTCGCTTACTCCTACAAGAAGGCAGGCAGCTGTATGTCATTTGTCCACGCATCGATGAGCCTGACCCTGAGAAAGAGCAGGCACTCATCGCGAAGTCAGTGAAGGAAGAAGCGAAGCGCCTGAAAGAAAAAGTGTTCCCTGAATATGAGATAGACATCCTTCACAGCAAAATGAAGCCAGCGGAGAAGGACGCGGTCATGGAAGACTTTGCGAGCGGCAAGACACACATTCTCTGCGCCACCTCGGTGGTCGAAGTCGGTGTGAATGTTCCCAATGCTACCGTCATCATCATCGAAGGCGCTGAGCGCTTTGGTTTGGCACAGCTCCATCAATTGCGTGGTCGCGTCATTCGCAGCAACCATCAGGCATACTGCTATCTTTTTTCGGAAACAAAAGGCGAGAAGACGTTTGAACGCTTAAAAGCGATAACAACTGCGAAGAATGGGTTTGAACTTTCAGAAATGGACCTCACGCTTCGTGGTGCAGGCGAGCTCGGTGGTGGACGTCAGTGGGGTATCTCAGACATCGGCATGGAGGCGATAAAGAATCTCAAGATGGTTGAGGCTGCACGCGAGGAGGCGAAGCACTTAATTCAAGCTGACATCTCACTTACAAAATACCCTCATATTCAGGAAATTCTACTCGCGCGCGGCAAAAGTACCCATTTTGAATAAATAGGATAAAACACGTGACGAAGAGCCCGCGAGCTGTCCCGACGAACAAACCGTGTGGGTTGAAAAAACGGCACCGTAAGGTGCCGTTTGATTACTTGATTGAAGGAGAAATCAACATGCGGTAATGGTTCGAGTCACTAGCCTTGCCAGCACAAGTAATGCACACAAATCCCAGCTTGAGATAGAGCTCGTTCGCGGCAACGTGCTTCGTCTTACTCGTAAGCACAAGCTCAAGTGCAACTCCTCTACGTGCTGCTACACGGCCGACATGCGCGATGAGCATTTTCATTATATTCTCACCTAGATGCTGTCCGCGTACTGCGGGGTCAACTACGACTTCGTGGATCTCGACTAAAGATGAATCTTCTTTGTAGTAGAGTGACGCCATTCCAAGCGGAGACTTTGCGGGAAGCGCGAAAGTTTCTAAAGCAAAAAGCCAAAAATGTATCCCTCTTAAACACATGCGTGCTCTCATATTCGCTTTTGGCACATGTGGCTCATCTGGCGAAAGATGCTGCCACATTGCATCTGCGAGCTTGAACAAATGTGCACTTGTCTCATTTAACCAGATAAAGGTAACTTGAGCCCCGACAGCTGACTCGCCAAGCTTAATAACACTATTTTCACTCACGTTGTACTCCTTTTCAAGTTTATCTTTGTAAAGATTACTATTTCTCTAGAAAATGTAAAGATACATCAGAAAGATGTGCGTCGCGTTAGTATCTAACTATTTTGCGTAGTATTATTCTCGGCCACTTTCATGAAGCGCGTCACCTATTGCTTTACGTGGGTTCTGACCAAGTGCGAAGAGCATACTATCCTGCTCATTTATGACCGCGACACTGTCGCCGGCTAGTCCCTTACGCGCGCTGAAACGCTCATCGGTTGCCTGAAAGAGCGCATCTTCAAGCGAGAGTGCTGCATCAGCTGCAAGAAGCATTGCTGCGTGTTTCTTGATGAGTTCCATATCCGTATCGACAACCGCCTCCCCCGCGATAAGCACGGGAAATATGATGGCTGCAATCTCTTGAGTTGTGGTGCCCTCGAGCTCTATAATTTATGGATTCTCTGTTTTAGATTCTTGGGTCATGGAAGCGTATAATATTTATTAATTCTCATAGCAGAACATTTAGTATGACATTTTGTCATTTACTTTTTGCCGGTAGTACCGAAACCACCGCGGCTGGCATTGCCCATATCATCCACCTCTTCCCATTTAACATGCATATGCGGAATAAATACTCCCTGCATGATGCGCTCTCCAACTTCGATAACAACCTCAGCATCGGTAAAATTATACAGCACTGCTGTATACTCATCGTCATTGCCGGCATAGTCACTATCGATGACACCTAGACCGTTGGCAGTCATGAGTCCCCGCTTATGAAGTGACGACCGCGCAGCAAGCAGTGTGAAGTGTCCTTCAGGCGGCTCGATCGCGACATTGAGCGGAACGTATCCCACTGTGCGTGGAGGAAAGATTGTGCGCACGCGTGCACTAAAATCAAATCCCGCGGCACCCTCAGTTTTGTATTGTGGAAGCGCGATGGCTTTATCGATGCGACGTATGCGGACCTTTTTGTTCATATGTTCCATTACAATTTTTCAAAACTTTGTGCACGCACTAGGACTCGAACCTAGGACCCGGTGTGTATAAGACACCTGCTCTACCAACTGAGCTATGCGTGCATATGAACACATTAATACAATATGTGTATTAGTACAAATCACGAATATATTTCAATCCTATTCGCACACAATCATTGAGATCTTGATTCATATATCGGGCATTGCACGTTCCATGACCAAAGCAATTTTTATGCGTAATATCTGAATGTTCGGTCTTTTTCATATAAGGCTTATGGAATGCTGATAGAGGAAATTTTAGTTCTTTTGACCAAAATTTGAGTTCATTTTGTTCATATATGTCTTTATAAAGGGCTTAATGGTAAAAAGTGAATAAACGGGTAAACGGGGATAAGTATGCTCTGTAGAAAACACCCCAAATCTTTTGGATTAAGCATCGTTTATATTTTTCTTACAATTCCATTATCTGCATCAACTTCTACCATATCATTATCTTTTAGAACTTGAGTTGCAAACTTTGTGCCAATTACACAGGGTTTATTCATTTCTCTAGAAACAATAGCTGCGTGGCATAGAAGCCCCCCTATATCGGTTACTATGGCTCCAGATTTCTGCATTAATACAATAAAATCTGGAGTGGTCATGGTTGTTACAAGCACATCGCCTTGTTGAACTTTGTCGAAATCATAAGTATTCATCACAATTCTCACTGGACCAGTGTACTTACCTCGATTACCGATTTTTCCTATTAATTCCTTTGCATCCTTTCCTGTTCGAGGAATCATCTTCTCCATCAATAATTTAATATCAGATATTTCTTCGATAAGGATCATCGTTCCGTCTTCAGAGCCAATAGCAGCCCAATCATTCACACCAATACGACGAGCCGCTTTGTCTTTCAAATCTTTACTACTTATTTTTTCTTGTAAAGCTTGATCAATTTCATTGGTTGAGAGACACATAAATTCACGGTAAGTCACTCCGATTTTCTTAGCGATTGTATTTAGAAAAGGCAATGTTTTTTCAGCAAAAATGGAAAAGTATTCAGCACCACACTGCTTAACATAACCAACGTCGTGTAAACATTCAGTTGCAAATTTAAGTTTCTTAGATATAGGTTCAGAAGGTTTATACGCATGTGAATGCTCCTTATGTTCAAGATGCCCAATCTGCTCATATAGACGTTCTACAGTTAAGGGTTCACCGATGAAATTAAATATCTCTACCCAAATATATTTCTCGGCATAATTCTGGAGTTCTTTGAATAATTTGTGGTCTTTTTCCACCTCTGCAAATGTCCTGTCACCAATTTTCATTTTCAGTTCAGGTAAACCATTCTGGTAGTCATGCAGAGGAGTGACTATCTTGGGGACAATATCAAGAACATGTTCAGCTGGAAACTTATCTTCAATAACAGCTTCCTGAAGTTTCTCTTCTACTGGCCAATTGGTATATACTGCTCCTATTAACCAGAGAAAATTTAATTTCTTTGCAGTACTTACAAATTCTTCAAAATTTTGTACGGTGGGTTCCTTGGTTCGTATAGATTCACCTTTTTCTACAGCCCAACTAAATACTTCATCGGATACTTTAATTAAGTTTTTGAAGAATTTTACATTCTTCTCATCCATCATTTTCTTGATCTGCTTATCCATTCTTTCTCTGGTTGGTTTATGTACCAAGAAATGACCCCCTTTTAAATTCATTACTCCAACACCCTCCAAATCAAGATTTAATTCTTTTACTACACCTGGAACCCAACAATCCTGCCAGAAACATGTGCTAAAAAGATCGTTCTTCCAAAGACCGTCGAAATGATACTCGCTCGGATTAAATCCTTTTAATTCGGGAGAAACAAAAGTCAATTCTTGCGATACTATTGCTTTTTTTGAAAGAGTCGTGATTGGTCTGCTTTGAACAATATAAAACTTTCCACCTTCATAAGCCCATTCGATATCGCACGGAAAACCATAGTGATCTTCTATACCAAGAATAATGTCTGATAATTCTAGTACCTGTTTGTTATCCAAGACCTGAGATGATGCTTTCGGTTCTGCAATATTAAGCCATTTGTTTCCGCCATTATCTAATCGGTACAAACCGCGATTTTGTGTAGCGATGTTAGTATCAATTATTTTTCTAGGCTCTTTTTCTACCACATAACTATCTGGGGTAATTGATCCAGAGACAATGGCTTCTCCCAGGCCAAAACCTGCTTCAATTATCAATTGATTTTTGTCCTCAGTCACAGGATGAACAGAGAAAGCAATTCCTGAGATTTCAGAGTTGATCATCTTTTGGACCACTACGGCTACAGATATTTGAGTGGTATATAAACCTTTCTCAAAACGATAGAAAATTGCACGAGGTGTAAAAAGAGACGCCCAACATCGTTGTACTTTTTCTAACAAATCTTTTTCGGTGGTATTTAGAAAACTATCTAATTGGCCAGCCCAAGCGTGGTCCTGACCATCTTCAGCTGTAGCAGAAGAACGAACAGCAACATACTTTGCATCAAGGTGTTTGAATTGTTCCTTTATCTCTTTTGCAATGTTTTCTGGCATCACCACGCTTTTGATTAGGCCCTGGATCTTTTCGGAAGCATTTTCAACTGTATGTATTTCTTTATGGTCTACAGTTTCCAAAATGGAAGCAATTTCCTGAGTCAGATCAGTTTCTTGTAAAAATGTATCGAAAGTAGTCGAGAGAACAACAAAGCCATCTGGGACAGGAATATTTGCTTGTATCATCTCACCAAGAGACGCTCCTTTACCGCCAGCAATATTGGCGTCTGTTTTGTTCAGTTTCTTGAATGGTCTTAGTAGCTCCATAATTAAGGGTCATTATTCCATAAAGTTGACTATATTTCCAGTCTCTTTGTAAGGTACCCATTTCATTGCACGGACTGGGGGGACTGAGGATAAGTCCACATTTTTCATCATGTTCATAGTCTAATATTTACCAAACTGACTTGCCCATTGCTCATCCCCGGACGGCATCCGTTACCACGGTTGAGGACGTGATAGACAATGTCACCGAGTGCGATACGGATACGAGGCTGGCGAGACATGGATGATATTATGACACGTAAGTTATCATTTATTTGGACTTATCCCCAGCAACAGCAACTCCCGGGCCGATCTCAAGCACCAGATCTTCCGAGGAAAGCGATGATGCGTCCACGATTTGTCCGAGCGCTGTTTTTGACCGCAGAAAATGCTGACCGAGCGATTTTTTTGCCTCTATCCTTAGCATAAAATAATCATCCCATAGTGACAGACGAATGAAAAGCCTAGCACTTTCTCATATACAAGTAGTCCCGTTTTGAGAAAAAGAAAAGCCCGCACAATATCTATTGCGCAGGCTTCAGTCTGTGTATCATCACGGCATCACCTCGAGATTACCGTTTTTCCCAAGGATAAATTTATTGAGATAGAGAAATGGTACGTCAACGATTCCGACAATCCATTTAATAAGGACTACCCCACTCCTGTCCGGTTAAATCCCCAGTAACGGTAACGCTTCTTGGGGATGCTCGTTAATTTCTTGCAAATGATTCCGCGATAAAAGCTC
>JAYTUL010000011.1:0-11512 GCA_043744555.1 bacterium
TTTCGAACATTTTTTTAAATTTTGCCATATGATTTGATACTTTAGCTCTTAACAAAGCCTTAGCTTACCAAAAGAGCAACACTTTTTACCATTAAGCCACTTTTCCGAAAAAATCCCCCCAGCGAAAATCCAGAAAGGCGGCGGAGCCACACCGCTGACAATTTCAAGTTTTTCTTTGGCGGCATAAAAATCAATAGATGTTCACACCTAATATGCTATTAAGTTTTAATCTCAATTTATCAATTTGTTTTTGGCACTTTGTAGTCGGCTCTGTGCCAGATGGAGGAATACCACAATTGATTTTATTTTCTTTGCCATCAAGCAATACTGTAATTCGGTATGTGGCTTGGTCGGGTACAAGTGGTTCCTTAGTAAAATCTTGTGATTGCAAATTTATGAGACCAACATCAGAAACAGTTTTACGAATTCCATCTAATTCTACTGGAAGTAGTGAGCGTTCCATTTTATTCGCTTCTTTTGCTCCGTCTTGGGTTGTTTCTTGATAAATAATATGAGCACCAGAAATTTTAACTCCAAATGAGCTTCCAAAAATACTTCCGCCAGCAAAGAAGTCAAGCGCAAGGGCAACACTTTGGGCTTGATTACTCCCAGAATTTTGCGGGCCGCTAGTGGAAGTAAGGGTTTTTATGTAATAGGCTGTAGAGTCGCAAGTAAAAAGTTCTTTGTTGGAAATTGCTTTCGCGTAAACCTCCACTCGAACACCCGTCTTTACAGAAAAACCTGTGCTAGCCATTCCCATATTTTTACATTCCGCTTCACCAGGACTATAGGTCACTCGAATCTGCATTCCATCGTCAATACGTACATTGAGATATGCGGGGCCATCAACAGGAGCGTAGTCTGTTATGTTTTCTACTACTGTGCCAACAACTTTAATGTCGCTTCCAGTGGAAAGTTTTTGAGTAGGCACAACATTTTGATTAGCAGATTGGTTTGCGGCTGGCGTAGTTTTTTGCGAAGGAAAATAGAATACCGCTCCGCCAAGTATCAAAATCACAATAACAATAACGACAATTTTTCTGTTCATATGATTAAAAAATTTTCTTCCCCCAAAATTAAAATATGCTTCAAGCCGATATTTTTCTACGAGTTTTTTGTGGTTTTGAGCGGTGCGCTCAGCCACCTTTCCGCGGGAGGTTTTTCGGAAAAATGTGTTCAGACTACTTCAAGAATACTGCACCAGACAGGAGGAGTCAAAGAGTCTTTCTGGTGCGGGACGGGAGAATCTCGGCTTACCGCCGCAGTACACCTTTGTGATTTATTCGGAACGAGGTTCCTCATAAATATCACAAAGCTCTTCGATTCTCCCGCGCAAATGAAGCAGTTCACTTGCTGTCCCGCACAGGTACAAAAAATCCCCTTATTGGGATTTTTTTGTACCTGTGCGGGACGGGAGAATCGAACTCCCACCAAGAGTTTGGAAAACTCCTATTCTACCATTAAACTAGTCCCGCATATTTATCAATGTTATCACACACGTTCGATTCTCGAATCGAAGTCCCCACAGGACCTGTACACCTTTTCGATTTTTAAGAAAAAACCTGAAAAGGTCTTGCGGTGCGACCCCATCAGAATGGGTTCCCTTCATCGCACCTCACCCGCCAAGAGTTTGGTCGGCACATGTAATAGGAATTTCAGTGCACTTCCAAATTTATACTCCCTGCGGTCGTTAAATTTTAGGTCGCTCCTATTCTACCATTAAACTAGTCCCGCAATGACGTTCACCTCAAACTCGAACGTGCTTCGTATCCTAACAAATTGACACCCGATAGGCAACGAGTAAAATGTTGCGAGAATATCTTTAAAAAAGAAAGGAGTTGATATGAATGAGCGAGACACGGATAGGTACCTGCCTCCAAATAGAGATAGGAATGAAACTGCTTTCCGTATCTAACTGAAGATGTTTATGTTTTGGAAACTATCTGACATTAAATCATCTACTCTCCTTGGACTAACCGACGAGGAGAGGCAAAAAAATGTCCGCAAAATCACTTTCGCCAAATACGCTTGTCATAATTTGGATAGCGATACTGAGTACAGATCTCTAACCACTCGACAAGGGAATGAGTTTATCGTGGCTGCGAGAAAATATCTTTGAAGAACCCTTTCTTGGGATGTCGCCGCTTTACTTTATGCTCTCAAAAAGTGAGGAGTCTCTCGCGAGAACACATCTCTTTCTTAGCGAAATATTTGTGGTTGGGTGCTCTCCGAGATGAGCGCAACGAGCTCGCGCACTTAAACGATGAACCTACCGGTCACACTGCTCTCTATGGCTTTTCGGTCAGCACGATCGTGGCAACTTATAAGTTATGCCGAGACAAGACTTGTAGGTGTGGAGCTTTCTTTGGGTCGTCACTCGACAGCGTATCTAGTGACCCACCACAACTACGCGGAAAAGCTCCGCATGATTATACTTATCGACCTCATGCTCTGGCACATATTTAATGATGTCAATAAAGTAACTGTGAGGGTACGAAGAAAGAATACGCATCCGCTTTTTGAGGGTAACACGCCGTTTCATTTGCTGTGTGGAGGGAATGTGTGTGTGTCATGAAAGTCGTCTATGCATATCTTCGCAACATTTCACCGTAGTCTTATGCTGCGGTTTTTAATTTTTGAGACAAAAGCAAAAAGCAGCTATAATCAAATGCATGACCTCAATTTTTAAATCTTATGATGTACGTGGACTTTATCCGGAAGAGATTAACGAGGAACTCGTCGAAAGAATTGGTCGTGCCTACGTAGAGTATGTGAAGCCAAGGAGTGTCGCCGTCGCAAGCGATAAGCGCGTTTCCTCACCCTCACTTTTCAAAGCATTAGTAAAAGGACTGACAGAGTCCGGAGCTGATGTGATAGATCTCGGACTGCTCTCCACTCCGATGCTTTACTTTGCATCATCGACGCTAAAAGTTGACGGTGCAATAATGGTCACTGCGTCACATAATCCCGGTGAATATAATGGTCTTAAATTTTGCAGACAAAATGCAGTACCGATAGGTCTTGCAAGTGGCCTTGCTGAGATTAGGGACATTGCCGAAGCGAGCAAGTTTTCAAAAGCACCGCGAGTAGGGACGGTTGAACTTCACGACATCAAGCCTGAGTACATAAAGCACATCACTTCTTTTGCACAACTGCTCGGCAAACGTTTTCATGTTGCCACCGACACCGCACACGCGATGGGAGTGCTTGAGCTCGCCGTATTAAAAAGTTTACCCGGAGTCGCACTATGTGGCACGCTCTATGACACCCTACAACTTCCTGGCGTTGCTCCTCACGAAGCGAACCCACTTAAGACTGAGACGCTCATCGAACTTCAGCATTTGGTACGTAAGACAAAAGCTAACATGGGGATTGCCTTTGATGGCGATGCTGACCGGATCGGCTTTGTCGATGAAAAGGGGCGCGTGATACCGATGGACATTACCACCGCACTCTTAGCGGAAGCCCTGCTTCCACTTCATCCGAAAAGTACAATACTTTACGATCTGCGCTCCTCGCGTTCAGTAAAAGAAGCAATCGAAAAGTTTGGCGGTATTGCACTCGAAAGTAAGGTTGGTCACGCAAACATCAAAAAACAAATGCTTGATGAAAATGCACTTTTTGCTGGCGAAGCATCGGGGCATTACTATTTTGCTCTCTCTGGATACACCGCGGAGATGGGTACCCTTCCTGCCATACTTTTGATGAATTTGATGGCGAAGACCGGCAAAAGATTATCGCAGCTTGTCGATGAAGTCAGATTCTATGTACACTCAGGCGAGATAAACATAGAGGTTACCGATTCGAAGGGCATCATGGAAAAAGTGAAATTTATATATGCGGATGGCGTACTATCAGAACTTGATGGGATCAAGATCGAGTATGACAATTGGTGGTTCTCGCTTCGCTCATCGAACACTGAGCCATTACTGCGACTTAATCTTGAGGCAGACACTAAGGAGCTGATGGATGCAAAACTTAAAGAAGTTTTAGAACTCATCCGGTAAAACATAAACATTAAGTTTCACGAAAATGCCCAAGTGGGCAAAGTGAGTGGTCGTGCTTCCGAGCGGGGCAATATTTCCGTCCATATTCTATAAGTAAATATGTGCCGTGAAACCATTCGCTCTTAGGAAATATCACCATCAGATCTTTTTCGATCTTGTCGGGGTACGATTCATCGGAAAATCCAAGAACGTGTGACAAGCGTTTCACGTGAGTGTCCACAGCAATTCCAAAAGATGTTCCATATGCGTTCCCCAACACAACATTCGCTGTTTTTCGTGCCACACCTGGAATGGTTAGGATTTGTTCCATAGTTTCAGGAATCATGCCGTGAAACTTTTCTTCCACCATTTTAGCCGCAGCGAGAATGTTTTTCGTTTTATTTCTAAAAAATCCGCTTTGGTAGATCATAGTTTCAAAATTCCTTACACCTTCGCTGCTCTTTCCGGCAATAATGTAGTCATTAAGGGTAGGATATGTTTTAAATAACGCGGGAGTTATCTCGTTGACCTTCTTGTCAGTGCACTGAGCTGAAAGTTGCACAGCTACGAGCAGTTCCCAATCATTAGAATAGGTGAGCATCATTCTCGCCTCTGGAAAAAGCCTGCGCAATTTCTTTAATGCAGTGCGCGCTCGTATTATGCGCGCATTCTTCTGTGCTGATGTTTCACGTTGTTTCATAATAAATAACTTTGCTACTCCATATCAGTGGCAACGTAGGGAATATTTTGAGAGATGTTATTTGTCTTCAATTCAGATGATGTCGCCGATAATGTGTGGACATTCACACTGAACATCCTGTACGCATTGTCAGTTCCGGTTGCAGAAAATGTAATAGTCACGGGATCAGTCCATTTGAAAATTTTTTTATTGTAAGGCACCACAAAAGACCCTTGTACGGTGTAGTAGAGGTGGGGTTTAGACTTCTCAAGATAAAGGATGGGCATTCCCTCATTATCGATAGATACAAATACCCGTAGGTTGCGGAGGTGATTCGGAACCGTTGTGTTATTAGGAACATTTTCCACAGAGTCACTTGGTGCAATCAGGATGGTTCCATCAACAGACTGACCTTGTTTCACGGCAAACATTTCTCGATAATTCTTTAGTGCTACTGACGAAGAAACTTGCGCGCTCGCGTGATGTTGAGTGACAAGAACGGTCAACACAAAAATAAAAAATCCTACATAGGTAAGAAAAAATCCTTTCATATTTCAAGTGTAGCGAAGTGTCCCAAAAGTACAAGAGCGCTACACTTTGGTCGTTATCTCAACGATTCCTGTCGCGCAGTCAAAGCGAACATTTCTTCCAACGGTCCCTCCGACGACCTCTGTTTCAACCGTAATGGAATATTTTTTTAATTCTTCACGCGCAGATATGGTGTTTTCCCAACCGATACCGTGCTGGTCGCCCTCGAGTAGCGAGAACATATGTGCCCCTCCAACAAGTTTTGCAACTGTGTGCGGAGTACTTCCTCCTAAGGATTTAATCTCGGCAACTAACATGTCGACCGCCTGATCAGCGTACTTAACGAACATTCTTCCTATTGCATCTCTATCTCGAAATTGCAAAGATGTCTCATGTTCTTTTTTACGCGGAAGTATTGCGTGTGCCATGCCACCAACTCTTGCGAGACGATCATAGAGCACTACGACGATACAAGATCCTACCCCGTTTGTGACGATGACGTTTTGTTGATCTCCAGCAAATAACTCTGCGATATGTATCTCGATAGTAGTACTCATGCTCCGATCATTTTGTGAGTAAGTTCAAGAACCCGCCTTGCGCTTTCTGGTCCAAGAAATAAGAACATCTGCCCCGCTGCCTCTTCACCGTCATCGCAGGTGATTGCATCAAGAGAGGCATTCACGCAAATAGAGACGTCTAGCGTCAGAAATTCATCATGACTCTTGATCATGGAGGCGAAGATGGAATTGAACATCGCTCCACCCATATCGATTACCACATCGGGTACTGACTGAAGAAGTTGTACTTTTAAAAATTGAGAAAGCCCCTTGAGCATTCCCCCCGTGAGCACATTTCCAATCTCTTGAAAAACTGAACGATCAAACTCATCGAGCGCACGAAGGTCCCCGATGGTTTTTCCGGAAAGCGAATGAAGTAAGTGCACTGCGGCAGCATGTGGGAAGAAGAGTAGCACATAACCCTCAAGTCCACCTGAAAGTTGGAGAAGTACCGCGAGTGTAATGTCGTTCGGGTTCTCTAAAAAGTGTGACGCTTTTTGCGCACTCTTCAAGTGCATCGTAGGGACACTTATGCTGATGCGCCTGCCGACCATTTCAGACAAAGTATTACCTGCATGTGAAACGCCAATGTTCAAAAGTTCTTTGAGTTGGTCTGTGTCTTCTACTGAAAATTGTAATTGTGGCATATTGTAAATCAGGAAGCAGTGCTTGTCGTACTCGTTTGCGCCACTGTGTTTTCCAGTATATCGCCGAACGCTTGCAGAAGTAAACCGTGAGTGTCGAGCAGTAGAATGGTTCGCCCATCAGGAAGAAGCGCTGATCCAGAAAAACCTTTAATTCCGCGCAACACGGGCGGTAATGACTTTACAAGTAATTCTTGCTCACCAACGCACTCGTCGATCATTAATATGACTTTCTCCCCCTCATCGCTCACAAGTACCCCTAGGCACTCTATATCTGATTGTCGCTCTTTGTGAAACATCCCGGCGAAGGATATGCCCAAGAGTATATCGAGTCGAAGCAGGGGTATGGCGTGCCCAACCTCAACAATCGATTCTTGGCTTGCGCTCTTATAAATTCTCTCAGGGGCAAACCGCATTGTTCGAATAACACCCACGAATGGTATTGCAAAAGTAAAACCACTCGAGCGAACAATAAGTACTTTTACGGTTGCAAGGGAGACGGGGAGGTCAATGAGGAACCTTGTGCCACCCTTATCACTTGTCGGTGAGTAGAGTTCGATTCGCCCACCGACATCTTGGACGAATGCGCGAACTGCAGAGAGCCCGACACCTCTTCCAGAAATATCCGTCACCTTTTCATTTGTCGACATATTTGGATGAAAGAGTAATTCTGCGATCTCAACTTTTCTCAATTTTTGTCCTTCTTCTTTTTCGACGACACCTCTTTCGATAGCAACCTGTCTCACCCGCTCATAATCAACACCACCTCCATTATCTTCTACAATCACATACACTCGCTCACTTGCCCTTTCTGCACGCAGGAGGATCGACCCTTCTTTTTGTATTCCATGATCGACTGCATTGCGCAATAGATGCGCCAGTGCTCCACCAAGGCCGTCGAGCACTGTTCGATCTAGTTCGACATTTTCACCTTCAATTCGAAATGTCACCTGCTTACCTTCGCGCACAGAGAGATCGCGGATCATCCGTGGAAATTGTGAAAAGATTTGCTCAAGTGGCACGAGTCGTATTAATAAAAGTTCTTCCTGAGTTTCTGAAAGAAGTCGCGCAAGTTCTCCGAAGAGCGCTCTGAACTCATTGAGAAAATATATTTTCTGCTTAAGCACTGGGTCGGAAATAGACTTCGTAATCTCCACCGCCGGCTCAAGAATAGTATCGAGCTTCAATCTCAACATCAGCATCTCCTCAAAGAGGCCCATTAATGTGTCGAGCTGCTCTACTTCGACACGAATGTTTGTCGGGGCGGCAAATGTGTACTGATGTGGAGTGATAGTTTTTGCAGGTGTGGGTATCACTATCTTTTCATCCTTGATATCTGCATTGTTTGTGCTTTCTTTCAATGCGTAAGTTAGGGCCGCGATCTCTACTTCGACCGGAAGTTCTTTGTTCTTCAACTTTATGGATGCGAGCGCAAGAGTCATCTTGTCGATCGCCTCAAACGACAGGCTTATTGCTTTTGCATCAAGTATGACCGCCTTTCTCTCCCCTGCATGAAAAAGATCTTCAAGTGTGTGAGCGAGTTTTGCCATCTGCACATAACCCATGGTAGCCGCACCACCTTTAATAGTGTGTGCGCTTCTCATTAGCGTAGCGTATAGTGCTCCATCACCAGGTGCTTGCTCGAGATCGAGTAGAGTTTTGGAGAGTACTGATAACTGTTCTTCGACCTCGAGGCAAAAAAGATCTTTGAATTTATTAATCGTGTCAGCCATTTATGAAATTATACCATGAGGATGTAGTGCTACGCTCTATGACGAGAAAAGGTCATTTATGTAAAGTGGCATATTTTCTACAGACAGTACAGCGTCAACACTGCCTTCATCCATTGCGTGAGTTGGCATCGAAGAGACAATTGCGGTATGGGGGTCTTGAACAATAGTATATCCACCGTGCTCTTTAATCGCACGTAGACCCTTCGTTCCATCAGAGCCCATCCCGGAAAGAAGTATGCCACAGGAATATCGGCCGTAAGATCTCGCTATCGCCTCCATCGTGAGGTCTATCTCATCTTCATGTTTTGCAAGCATCGTTGGGATGAGAAATAATTTATCTGCATCATTTGTATCATTATGAAAATCAAGGGCAAATCCTCCAGGAATCACAAGCGCTAGACCGGGCGAAAGTACGTCACCGCTTTTTGCTTCACGGACTGTGAAGCGAGTCACCCGATTAAGTCGTTCTGCAAAAATCTGGGTGAAATATTTTGACATGTGCTGAGCAATGATAATGGAGACACCAAGCGCAGGGTCGATCTGTGAAAGGAGATGCTCAACAAGTGGTGGGCCGCCCGTCGACGCACCAATCACCACGACATGACGCAACCGTTTATCTTTCAGTTCGACCTGTTTATCGATGATGGCGTGCACTTTGTGTCCGGTAGCAATCCGGATTTTTCGTGCAGTATCTCCGGCTTCTTTTATCTTAGCTACAATTTGCACGGCAACTTTTTCAATATCAAGGGAGACCTCTCCTGATGGCTTAGCGATAACTAGTGCACCCGAAGCTTCAAGGGTACGGCGCATCTCTTGTCCATCTTCGCCCAAGAAAGCCGAGAGCATGACGATAGATGGAAGTGGGCGTGCGCCAAGCATGATTGCTGCCGCCGCTTCAATCCCATTCTTGCCCGGCATATTATAGTCCATCGTTATGACGTCAGGCTTTAACTTTGCAGCCAACAGCACAACTTCGTCACCATTGCTCGCAGTTCCTACAATCTCTATTTCTGGTTCTGATGCTAAGAGTTCAGCTAAATATCGACGAATAAAAAAAGAATCATCCGCAATCAGTACACGAATATGCTCTTCTGGATTCATAAAAAAATAAAACGCTCGAGTGCGGGCGCTCTCCTATTTTCCGACATAACGCACAGCTTTCTCAAGCACCTGATCACGATCAAATGGTTTAACAATATAATCAAGCGCTCCAAGAGATTTAGCTTCTTCGATCATATCCTTCTGTCCGACCGCAGAGACAATGATAATCTTGGCCTCTTTGCCAATCTCGCGCAAAACATCCATTCCGTTCATTTCAGGCATGATGACATCGAGAAAAATAAAGTCGGGATGCTCGCTTTTCCATTTATCGATCGCATCTCTGCCATTGCTTGCTTCGATAAAATTTGTATAACCTGCACTCTCAAAAATATCACGCAATACTTTACGCATAAATGCTGAATCGTCTACAATGAGAATCTTTTTATCCATAGCTATATAATGTTATTTATATTGTAGCACATATACCCCCCACCTTGGGAAGACTGTGCTATTAAAATCATGTCTCAGCTCTGCCACGCTCTGCTGAGGCGAGTAAGTCAGCTTGATTGAGCAATTCTTCCACATTCAGCCATATTACCGGCTTAAGACTTTTTTCAGTATTGACAATTTTTTCTTTAGCAGAAGCTGGCTCGAACATAATGTCTTGGATATTAGTCTTTTTGTGCTGCGGTTCCTTTTCTCTATACATGAACATTCCCTTAGTGTAGCGAGGAGGCATGTGTGCCGCTATCAATGGATCGACATCAGTTACTTCCGCGCGTGAGACTCGGACGACAGTGCGTATTTTGTCGATAAGTATGGCGAAATAATTTTTTTCACTATGTGCAACAAACAGATAGTAGGGTGAGAGTGGGGTATTTCGGATTAAATTCATCCGCTTCAGTAGGTCGATTGTGACTATTACACGCCCGCGTAGATGAAATATGCCAAGGATGAAATTAGGAGAATTTGGAACAGTGGTAATTGGCGGTATTTTAATTACCTGATCAACATCTAGAACACTTACCGCGTATAGTGTTCCATCTAATTCAAAGATAAAAAATTCATAGGTGGGAATATTCTCAGTTTCAGAAAAAAACAAAGAACTTGGTTGGATGGGCACACTTGTTTGCTCCCCTGATGTATCACCGATTTCACTATTCATATAATCATTGTAACGCGCAATGAGAAGAAATGGAAAATATCAAATGCTAAGGCACGACAAAAATCCCTTTCATGCCACTTAATGAGGCTAAGCATGATCGCATATTTAAAAATGACAATGTTTCACAAAACACCGTTGCCTCATCTGTTCTGCCGTAATTATTTGCCATAAAAGTTGCGGCTCCTGCGATACATATACCTTGTGAGCCAAATTGTCCTTTATCGCACTCGTCTTCGATAACACTCGTGTTATTAAGCTGCTCTTTCATTATTTGACTACCCACTTCTAAGATACAGGCACCTTTATTATTTTCATTTTCAGCAATTAAACACCATGATAGTGCTTTGTCGTACTGATTGGGATTAAGAAAAGGGAACTCACTTCATCCCCGCCCTTACGGGACGGGGTATTTATGTGGGAATAAAAAATACCCCATAGGGGGGAATTTTTTATGGTCGGGCTGCAGAGAATCGAAGCTTACTGCTTCAGTACACCTTTGCGATTTATTCGGAGCGTAGCTCCTCATAAATATCGCAAAGCTCTTCGATTCTCTGGCGTGAGCAAAGCAGTTTGCTCTCTCAGCCCCTCCATACAAAAAAAGAACACCCTTGGGTGTTCTTTTTTTGTATAATCGGGCTGCAGAGAATCGAACTCTGACCTCATGCTCCCAAAGCAAGCATACTACCACTATACTACAGCCCGATTTATTCAATTTTTCTCAATCAACCTCACCGCTTACAGCGGCTGTACACCTTTTCGATTTTTATGACCTGCTTGCCGGCAGAGAGGAAAAATCTCAAATGCACTTCTGTTCTGGTCTCCACAAGAGTACTTCCATTTCTATCACCACTAGGGTACTTGAAAATTTCAGTACTCGCAGATTCGATGAAATTTTTGGTCGCTCCCTGCGGTCGTACAAATTTAGTTGCCCACAAAGCTGTGCTCCCAAAGCTAGAGCTCACTCCCAAAGCAAGCATACTACCACTATACTACAGGCATATTATGTCATTTAAACCAACAACAAAGCACTCCTAGAGTGCTTTGTTAGTATAGCAATTATGACGATAATCGCAATGTTTTAGTTCCTAAGTTCAACAATTAATTGCAACACCCAATTAGCAGTTAAAATGATTGGGCATGAAACAAAAAACGAAACAGCGGTTCGGCGTAAGCCCGCTC
>JAYTUL010000012.1:0-2876 GCA_043744555.1 bacterium
GGAAGACGCCAATGATCCATTTCGTGTCGAAAAACCATAACAGGTGGATTTATTCCGGACTTCAGTCCGAGTTCATTCTGTGCGCTAGAGCGCACAGTGGTTGAATTCTTTTTGTATTTTCTGAACATAACGTTTGCTTCTCTCAAGTATTCGGAAGATCTATTCCACTCGATGGAGTGGAGTGCACTTCCGCTCGTCCCCAAAGAGTCTTGTGGCTCATCATGCAGCCAACGCCGAGCAAGCGGTTGCTCATCGAACTGTGCATGACTTGGCGCATGGCGCACACCTCGTGTGTACTTCTGAAATCAGTGATGCTTATATAAGGAACGTCCACTCACTTTCCTTTGGAATGACTGAATAGACATTACGACATGCAAAAATTTTGTCAGACAAGTTGAGAATTCAACCCCAGTGCGTACAATGATGATCATGGTAGAATATGAGAACTGGTTTCATGAGGCAGAACAGGCTGCACAAAAAGCTTTATGCAAAAAGGCAAAGTGCGGCTCGGTAATTGTGCAAGACGGTGTGGTCGTCGGACTCGATTGCAATGCCCGCCCCTTGATGATATGACAAATTCAAAATGTGTATCTGATTATGATCGGAACAAGAAACCCAAATATGACCTGACCTGCTGTACCCATGCAGAATGGAGAGCAATGACAGATGTGCTCCCAAACGGTTCTAATCGGATAAAAGGTTCGACGCTTTACGATGTCCGGCTTGGGGATGACGGTAAGATTCGTCATCCGGGAGTTCCGTCCTGCACTGTATGCAGCCGTATCGCGCTTGACCTCTGTATACGGTATTTCGCTCTCTGGCATGCGGACGGGATAAAACTTTACGATACAGAAGATTATAATGAGCGCTCCTATTCATTTCATAAATTTTAATATGCAACTTCGATTCAAGGTAGGGTCAGCAAATAAGGCAAAAGTAGCGGCGGTCGCAGAGACGCTCAAAGACTATTCGCATCTCGCGGAAGCTAAGGTTCTAGGAATGAAAACTGATTCTGGTGTTTCTGACCAGCCACTCTCACTTGAGGAGACGATAGCCGGGGCGATGAATCGCGCAAGGAGTGCATTTATTGATTGTGAGTATTCGGTCGGTCTCGAGTCAGGACTCATGGCAGTTGCGGAAGCTAAGAGCGGATATTTGGATGTATGCGTTGCGGTTATTTATGATGGAAGCGAGTTTCACCTCGGCATCTCCTCTGCATGGGAATTCAAAGACAAGAATATTATCGGCTCGATGATAAGTGAGGGGATTGATATGAGTCAGGCAATTCTTAAGGCGGGTCTTACACAGAATGCGGCGATCGGTAGTGAAGAAGGAGCAATAGGCATAGTGACCAAGGGGCGCATCGACAGAAAAGCTTACACGAAACAAGCATTACAGATGGCTCTTATACATCTCGAAGCGTAGTGGCGGCACCTGTACTTATTTGCTAGTCATTGAGCAGAATAATTGTTGGAGAACACATTGGACCTTTCTTCGTTACAAAACGACACTGCAGATTATTGCACGCAATTCAGCTGGCTCACTGCTGATAAATAGAGTCACACACGTGACTTTTTTTATCGCTTCTTTTCAGATGGTATAATACGCCGATGGCTCCTAGTATATCAAGGCGGGTATGTTAGTTTTATGAGAGTTTTTTAATTCGCGGGCATTAGGAGTTACTGATGCAGTTCAAGGTTGTATAAAAGGAGTAGTAAGCAAAGCATCACTATTTGTGTCTTTGTGGTGTTGAACCATAAAATCAAACTCAGTCAAAGAAATTGGATTTATTGCGAAGTGGTTGTGAAGTATGTGCATCTCCCTTTCTTGCTCCATACTATTCAAAACCAAATCATTTGTAAAAATAATTGCACTTATCCCACTGTGTTCAGGCTTTAGAAAGAATTGCATATCAACTGGCTCGCCATTATCCTTGAAAATAGTATGTCTAAACTTCCTTGATTGTATCGGCTTTTCTAAGCGTATCCCATTCTCAATCATTTTCAGTTGTATGTGTCCAACAGCAAGTGTTGCCTGTATCACTCTTGGCATATCCTCAGGGTAGTTTAGTTTTCCAACTGATATGGCAATAACATATGGCTCATTACTACTTACGATACCTTTTTGTAGCCTCTCCTCGTACTGTTTAAACTTTTTATCCAAAGAGTTCGCTATGCGAATAAGTATTTTTTCAGACGGGACATCTCTCACAATTATATTAGTTATTGGGTCGGGTATTAGCTCAGGAACTTTATCATTACCATCTCCATGGTTTGTTGCAACGCACTCAATGTGAATTGTCTTATCAGTATCAATACGAATATCAGCAGTTCCAACCGTGTTGTCTTTTTTTGAGGGTACAAATAGTTTCTTTTTATTTCTAAGCATCATTGCTCCAAGGTACATTTCCCAACTTCGTTGATGAAATTGTATCTGTGCATCTCTTAGAAAACCCTTATCTGAGTAAGGTTTATAAACTTCATACAAACTATCAAAAAAATCTTTACGCTCTTTCAAGGCAGAACTAACTAAAAAATACTCATCAAGGTTCAAGTCCTTGAATTGCATTTTGATTTTATTTAGTTCAATCTCACTCGCAGTTTCGCAGAAAGGTATATTGTAAGGAAATAATTCAGACATTTATTCACTAGTTTTATCATAAAACACTATGCACACCTTCCTCTAATTTCTGCTCTGCTTCTCATAGCCGCGATACTCGCCATTCTCTCGGGACTCTATTTCATCAACCATCTAAAGAGGGGTCGGGCGTAAGAAACGAAGGTACATTCAACAATATATTGCAACACCTGTATCACGATAGAATACCTCAACCGGTGTTAATCCGCCAAGTCGCTTGCGTGGACGAGTGTTTATGA
>JAYTUL010000013.1:0-10748 GCA_043744555.1 bacterium
GAGAGCGGGCTTACGCCGAACCGCTGTTTCGTTTTTTGTTTCATGCCCAATCATTTTAACTGCTAATTGGGTGTTGCAATTAATTGTTGAACTTAGGTAACACGCGCTCGACGCTATCATAAAATACGATATAATACAGATGCTATGGGCTTAACTTTACTCAGCAATATGGACTTTCAGATTCCTGTCAATACAACCTTTCTCGTCATCATATTCTCTATCCTGACCGTGGTTTCGCTCGTACATGCGCTCATCCTTCGCTATCACTGGAATAACTATGGCAACGGAGCCGCGGAACTTATTTTGGTCAATCTTGTTTACTTCATCGGACTCGCGGTCCTCATCGGCGGAATGGCGCTTTTTACCGTCCTTTACTCTCTCTCCAACAACTTATGATCGAAGTCGAGAAAGATGAAAAAATCATCCGCATCGTACGCAGACACTGGTTTGTGCTTTTGGGCGATATGCTTATTCTGATATTTGCAGTGATTATGCCAGTCATACTTCTTGTCTTCCTCCACCTCATCCCTATTGAGAAGATACTTGCCTTTAGCGGCAGTACATTTGCTGCAGGAGGATTCTTCTTGTTTGCGTGGTTTACTATCGTTTGGATGATGGGATGGAATATTTGGACAAATTATTACCTGAACGTTCTTATGATTACAGACAAACGTGTCTTCGATATAGATCAGATGGGGCTGTTTAAACGCAAGTCGGAATCATTTCGCATTGACCGCATCCAGAATGTGAGCGTACGTCAATCTGGAATCATTCAAACATTGCTTGATTTTGGCGATATTGATATTGAAACGGCAGGAAACTCCGAAAATATTACTGCACAATACATTGTCCGCCCATATGAAATAAAAAAACTTATCAACCAAATCCAAGATGTCACCCTTGATAAATCCCAAGAAGTACATTTGCATCCCGACACGCTCGAGCGTATCGCTCCAGGGAGTTCGGAGGTAGACACGGGAGTTCCGGCAACGTCCTCCTCTACACCAACAGGAGCAAGCCCACAGCTTAGTAAAAAAGATGGAATATGAAATTCGTAAAAAAACAACACAAACCAAAGTCTGAGATAAAGCAAGCGAAGATTGAACGTCGTGAGAGTATCGACTCGAAGAGAGTGCCACCCGCGCAAACTGGCGTGCATAAAAATCAAGGGGGGCATACCAAATTCCCACCAGAACATTTTGTTGAGGGAACTATCCGCGTCACATCTAAGGGTGTCGGGTATGTTGAGATCGAAGGCATGAAGGAAGACATAGAAATAGACCCTCGCAATCTTGGAACCGCGCTCGATCGCGACCGCGTAAGGGTGGTACTACACGGAAAGATAATGGGCACGCGCCAAAACGGTGAGGTCACTGAGATCCTTTTTCGCAACAAAACCCGCTTCGCAGGAGTACTTGAGCGTGAGGCGGGAACCTACTTCCTCGTTCCTGACGACCACAAGATGTATCGTCACATCCTCATCCCCAAACAAGGTTTGAATGGGGCAAAAGAGGGAGATAAAGTCTTTGTGGAGATGACAAAATGGACCGACCCCGAGCGCGAGCCAATTGGTGAAGTGAAGAAAGTCTTAGGACGCCCCGACAACAACGACGCCGAGATGGAGGCTATTGTGCTTGAGCGCGGCTTTGATACGACATTTGACCCCGATGTGCATGCCGCTGCCGAGGCGATACCCCTTGAGATCCCTGCCGATGAAATAGACAAGCGACGTGACTTTCGCCCTGAAAAATATTCTGGCCTCACCTTCACCATCGACCCGAAGGACGCGAAGGACTTCGACGATGCACTTTCTTGGAAAACACTTCCTGATGGCAAGCTCGAGATAGGCGTACACATCGCCGACGTTTCCTATTACGTCACCCCTGGCACACGCATCGACCAAGAAGCAGTCGAGCGCGCAACATCGGTCTATCTTGTCGACCGCACCATCCCGATGCTTCCCGAACGACTCTCAAACGGCATCTGCTCGCTAGTAGAGGGCGCGGACCGACTTACCTTTGCCGCAGTGTTCACCATGAATGCCGCGGGCGAGGTTTTGGACGAGTGGTTCGGCCGGACGGTCATTCATTCTGCCAAGCGCTTCACTTACGAAGATGCACAAGCAGTGCTAGACACAGGTAAAGGTCCTCACCTTGAAGCACTCCGTTCGCTTAATTCGATTGCAAAGAAGCTGCGCTCGGATCGGCTACAGAACGGCGCCATCGCCTTCGAAGCGGAAGAAGTAAAGTTCGAGCTCGACGAGAACGGCAAGCCACTGCGAGTTTACAAAAAGGTGCTTCAAGACACCAACAAGCTCATAGAAGAGTTCATGCTTCTTGCCAACAAGCGCGTTGCCCACCTCATTGCCATCAAAGACAAGCGTGCGGAGAGCGTTTTCGTCTACCGCGTGCACGATGCACCAAACGAAGACCGCATCCGCGACCTACGCGACTTCCTACATGGTGTCGGCTTCGATCTCAAGCTCGACAAGCACATGCAGGTGACCTCCCAAGCCATCAACAACATGCTCGAAAGTGTACGTGGAAGCGCAGAGGAATCGATGATCCAAATGGCGACCGTGCGCGCAATGGCAAAAGCCGTCTATACCACCAAGAACATCGGCCACTACGGGCTTGGATTTGAACATTACACGCACTTCACCTCCCCTATTCGTCGCTATCCCGACCTCATGGTCCATCGCTTACTTCAGCACTATCTCGATGGTAAGCCCGTTCCAAAAAAGACCCTCGAAGAGCAGGAACGCCTTGCAAGGTATTGCTCACAGATGGAAGTACAGGCCGCGGATGCAGAACGCTCGTCCATCAAATACAAACAATGCGAATACTTCTCGACGCGCATAGGAGAGGTCATCGAAGGCACCATCTCAGGTGTTACCGAGTGGGGTATCTATGTAGAAGACAAGGTGACCAAAGCCGAAGGCATGGTACATGTGCGCGAGATCCCAAACGACTTCTATTTTTTTGAACAAAAAAATTATCGCATCATAGGCAAAGCACACGGCAAGGTCTATCGCTTAGGCGACAAATTACAGGCACGTATAGCATCAGTTGATCTCAAGAAGAAGCTGATCGCGATGAAGCTGGTATAAAATACAAAAAACTCTTTTATGATTTATTGAAGGTATGCGATATCAAAAAAGACCTTGAGGTCTTTTTTGTAAGCTTAGCTTATGCCTTAACTTCCGGCTCCTTTTTATCTCCTACGCCACTCAGATCAATGCGACACTTTGTGCAGGTTGCACACTTACAGCCAACAATGAGCATCACTCCTGAAATACCTATCACCACATAAAGGAGTGACTCTACCATCATAAAACTGCCAAATAGCATGTGCACGATATTCCAATTCCCTCCGAAGAAACTTCCTAGACCAACGAGGCCCCAATTAACGGCTCCTGCGACAACGAGATAATATCCTATCGTCGACATAGAGCAGCCTTTATCTTTCATTATCATACACATAGCGAATTTTGATTAGATTATTACTCTTTCATTATATCTCTGTCTGTATGCTTTCGCGAGAAAGTTATGCACTGACAAACTCAACCACTCTGCACTGAAAGTGCAGAGGTTGGAATGCGGGGAATGAAATTCCCGGTCTCCATACTATTCGAGGATCATTGCTCCTGTGTCTTGATTTGAGGGATTGCGATGGTGTTCAAGATACTTCTGTACCAGCTCATCAGTGATATTTCCGGTACTCCAGGCACCATAGCCGATTGCCCAAAAATGCTGTCCCCAATAACGTTTTGCGAGTTCAGGGAATTCACGTTGCAGGAGTCGTGAGGTTCGTCCTTTCAGTCGTTGCACCATGTCGAGCATACTGTGCTTGGTGAGGTATTCGATATGCATGTGCACATGGTCTTTGCTCACCACTCCTTTAAGGATATTGATGTCTTCCGCATCACAAATCTGAATGATAATCTCACGGGCACGTTTCTGTATCTCTCCGGTCAGTACCGGATAGCGATATTTGGTGACCCATACCACGTGTGCACTCATTCTACTGACTGTATGCGCTCCATAGCGTTGTTCATGCACAGACTTATTGTATCAAATACCGCCGCCACACCTAAAAGGCTCGCACTCTAGTGCGTAGTTTAGGACTAACGGCGGGGACAATGAAAGCCACCCCAATAGGGCGGCATCCTGCTTATGCTCTCTTGAGCTGATAGACTTTTGCAGTCTCGGCAGGCTTTAGTGAAAAAAGCGGCGTGATGTGTTCAAGAATGAGGACATTACCCTCGCGGCGATAGATTACTCGGCGAGTCTCGGGGACTCTGGCTTGCATCTGCGTCAGGCCTGCAAGAATTTGGTCTGACACATTCAAGCCGACAACAATGCTTTGCCGATAATTCTCCATCAATACCTGCTGTATCCTCAAGTTAGTTTCAAGCCATAGTGCATAGTAATCAAACATGACTGACTCCAGTTGTGGTCCTGCTATTTAGCTTACTCTCCGCTTACAAATTGTAAACAGATAGCGAAATAAAAACCGCTATGCAAGTGCATGGCGGTATGTCGGTGTAGAGGGCTACATTCAGGGTCTTGGTTCGTCATCAATCTTATCCCTATAGGTGCTGGGGATCATTACCTGCGGTGAACTGCAGCAAGCACGGTTTACGAACTTTTCGCTTTTCAAAGCAGGCAGGATCATGTTTCAAGGGCGAATTCAGCCATTTGAGCGAGGCTCAAATGCGTTTCACAGTCTCTGGTCTGCACTACTCAACATGTTCTAGAACTTTCGCAACCGGGAAAATTAGAATCTTCAGACTTTAGGTTTAATCAAAGTCTGACCTCAACTGAAGTTACCTCAACTACGATAGTCATGCCATCATCTGTCTGTCCCTCGCACAGGGGTGTCTTTCGTCAAGATTCTCTATGTGCGATCTTCATCGTCAAATACTTAACCCATCTACTTTTTGTGTCGCTTTACTGCGGAAGGTGTACTCCTTCATTTTTTCCATTATTTGCGTGATTAAATTACGCCTTTTATTTTTTTCTTAATTTCTGATCGTAACCATTCTACGTCATAACTTTCTGCAACAGGAATCCTCAACAATGGAAGCTCTGCTTCGCTACAAATCTCTTCAATAAATTTATCTCTACTTTTCCTACGTACTTCTTCGTGAGAGGCTCCATCTAACTCAATTGCGAGTAGAGGGGAAAGCGATTTATTAAACAAAACAAAATCAAAAGACAACTGATTCATACCGTGATGTAAGTAATACTTACATTTTGATGCAAATGGCTGACAAGACATATCAACAATTCTACCCAACTGTACTTGCGGGAAGACAACAAGGTCATCTGAAAGATCGGTAATAATTTCTCTTAATATTCGAAAAAACTTATGTTCGTATTTATCCTGCAGATATTCTTTCTTTTTGTACGTTATTTCCATGAATTATTTTGCCGTTGCCTGGGCGTCTTCAAAGCTAATACTCAGCACTTTTGAAACTGCATCGTTACCCATTGTTATGCCATAGAGCACTCCTGCGCGTGACATGGTTTCGCGATTGTGAGTGATGACCATGAGCTGTGAAAGCTTGGCAAGGTTCTCTATCATATCGCCGTATTTACGAGAGTTCGCTTCATCGAGTGCCGCATCGGTCTCATCGAGCACCATGAATGGTGGCGGGTTGACCTGTGAGATGGCGAACAAGAGTGCGATGGAGGTAAGCGCACGCTCACCACCTGAGAGCATCTGCAGGCCCTTTATCTTCTTGTGCGGCAAGGAAACAGAAATATCAATTCCCTCTTCGTCTTCCTCATCTTCTTCCGCGTCGGGTACGGAGTCCCCAGGAACGTCAGAAAGGTCAATCTCGGTATCACGCTTCTTACGCTTCTCGATCTTCACAATAAAGAGTTCGGCTACACCGCCTCCAAACATAAGTTTAAAGAAATCACTGAATTGTTTGTTTATCTTTTTTACTCCTTCCTTAAATTCGGTGTTCAATTTCTCATTAAGCTCAGCGATGAGGGTATAGAGAGACTGCTGCGTCTGTACAAGGTCAGCTATCTCTTTCTCAAGATAAAGATCACGCTCGATGGTCTCAGTGTATTCCTTTTCGGTATCCTCGCCCCCAAGCCCGCCAATGTCTTCAAGGCGGATCTTGCCGCGCTCTATCTCCCATCTACGCGTCTCTTGCGCCGCGCGGTCTTCGTTCATGACCTCAACGACCGCGAGCACAACGCTTGAATAATCAAGAACTGCACGACCAAGTAAGATCCCTGCTTCGTTCAATTCTTCTTCGAGGCGGCGTGACTCGCGTCCGAGATTTTCTTCGTCATTTCGTATGCGATCAAGAATACTCTGGAGCTCTCCCCTGCGGCTCATCATCTCAAACAACGCGCGCTCAGTATCGCGAGAACGTTCTTTTTCCTGATCGATCTCAGATTTCACCACCTGATATTCCGCTTCTCGTGCTTTGGATTCTTCAAGTACTAGTCGGAGTGCTTCTTCTGCTTTGGCACGCTCGCCTTTGAGCTCGTACAGCTCCTCGCGGTCAGCTTCGGATATAGAGCGCTGGCCAGCTGCCTCTTTGTGGGTAGTGACAAATGCACGGAGCTTGCTTCGTGCATTTGCAATGCGCCACTTTATATGCCCCATGTCATCAGATCGTTCACCTTCTGCGAGCTCGTTGTCGGCATCCGAGTGCACTATCTCAACCTCGCCTAAGCGAACTGGAATATCTTCTTGATGCGCGAGTGCTTCTTCCTTTTTGCGTAATTGTTTCTCTTCAAACTCGATCATACCTTCGACGCGGCCTGCTGTGCGCGAAAGCTCGTCATGGCGCATGCGCACATCGCGAAGCTTGGCTTCAACGTCGAGCAAGCGACGGCTCTTTTCGTCTCCTGCGCTCTCCCCCGCAAGCACTTCACGAGCGTGTTCTATTTTAATATTCAGATCTGCCAAGTCCGCAGTTGGGGTGTGGCGGCGAGTGGCGATACTCTCATTCTTGTTCTCGAGATAGATCTCCTCACGTTTGAGATACTCACGATACAGACCGATAAGGCGTTCGCGTAGTTCTTTGCCTTCGTTTATTTTCTCCACTTGCTTTTTGAGGAAGCGCAAATGCGGTGCTATTTCACGGCGAAGCACTTCAGCTTCTTTCATGTTCACTTCAGTCTTCTCAAGGCGGCGCTCACTCTCGGCACGTTTGTATTGATAGATCTTGAGACCAAGTGCGTCTTCAAGCATCTCGCGGCGCTCCTTTGGGTTGGCATTCAAAATACGGTCGGCCTCTCCTTGAGAGATCATGTGGTGTCCCGAGGCACCTATATGCACCGCCGCAAGGAGCTCAAACACGTCCTTCAGACGGACCTGTGAGCCATTTATGAAATATTGATTGGAGCCGTCACGATAGACCTCTCGCGATATGGCAACCTCATCGAAGTCGAGCGCGAACTCGCGCTTGGTGTTATCGAAGACGATAGTGACGTTGGCGCGATTGGCGCGACCTGCGGACTGTGAGCCGTTGAAGATAAGATCTTCTCCGCGCTTACCACGCATAGACTTCATCGACTGCTCTCCAAGTACAAAGCGTATAGCCTCGGCGATGTTAGACTTACCGGAACCGTTCGGGCCGACGACAGAAGTTATCTGCGAAGTAAATTCCAAAACCGCCTTTTTTCCAAAGGATTTGAAACCATAGATCTCCAAACGTTTTAGTCGCATAGCCGAACTTCATTATTGAGCGAACTTCTTCGTTGACAGCAGTTCGAGTCACGGAGCAGTATCACTCATACAGCTCCTGCGACATCGGAGCGTTGTCGCCTCGAATTTCATCTCAATACTTAAGTTCTTTGAATTTTAGCATAAAATAATCTTTATTGTCTCAAGAAATGATAAAGACACACAAACGGTGTGTCTTTATCATTTCTTGGATGGAGTATTTCTTTGGTCCTACCAAGCCTTTTTGGTGAGGGCGGCGGTTGCTGCTGCTTGCTCGGCATCTTGCTTACTGCGGCCGTCGCCTTTTGCAACGAGTTCGGGGCCAATGTAGACACCGACTTCGAAGTTCTTGTCATGATCAGGTCCTGTTTCTTTGATCACCTCATAGTTGGGGGTAATACCCGTTCGCTCCTGTGCCTCTTCTTGGAAGCGGCTCTTCGCATCCTGCCACGAGCGCGTCTTGATAACCTCATCGAGCCTGTCAAAGAGACTAGTAGCAATAAACTCCTTTGCAGTGTTGTAGCCCTTATCAAGAAAAATCGCACCGATAACTGACTCAAATGTGTTGGCGAGAATGTACTGACGCGCTCGGCCGGTATCTTTGGCTTCGCCACGCGAAAGCAGAAGATAGTCATTCATCCCCCAGTCGCTTGCAGCATCAGAAATTGAATTGGTGTTTACTAGTGCCGAGCGATATGCGGTGAGCCTCCCCTCCGGCTCGTCAGGATACTTTGCAAAAAGATATTCAGTCATGACGAGCTCCAAAACAGCGTCTCCGAGAAACTCAAGCCGCTCGTTGTGCTTCATTCCGGCGGCACGATGTTCGTTCAGATATGAGCGATGAGTGAAAGCCTCGCGCAAAAGACCGATGTCGTTAAAAACTACGCCGATATGCTGTGCGAATTTTTGGTAATCTTCTGTTGTATGTTCCATAAGTTTGAGAACCCGTCTCAAAAGCACTCATCAATTAGATTAAAACAAAGTGTTTTTGAGAAAAGTCCTATTTTCATACTACCATGACTTCACCCTTTTATCAAGCTGCGCGTTACCTGAGAGGGAGGCAACAACGAGACGCACAGCTTCCATGCTTAGCTTTCAAAATACTTCTCTCCTGAAGTTACCTTAACTCTCTGTATCAGTCAAAATAAAAAACCGACCATATGGGCGGTTTGTGGAAACACCTCAGCTTTGAAGCACTTCGAGTGCGTGAAGAGCGTAGTGACGGGTACTTGGAGGCAGATCCATGGTTTCAAGATCGGTCTTGCTGCACCATTTCAAACCACCGCTTTTTTCTACTTCATTCTCGGCTTCACGAACGACATCTGTTGGACTTTCTCCAAAGAACACCAGAGCGATATGCCAATGATCTTCTTTAACATCATGAATGTCCATGTGCACGGGAGGCACAAGGGGCGTGCGCTTTCCCATTAAATCAGAAGTTGCCCGCTTAGAAATTGGTAATGGGTTCCACAATGTCACGTCGGAAAGTCCGACTTCTTCGAACGCCTCCCGAAGCGCTGCGGCTGTCGGATCTTCTTTTACTCCGACTTGTTCGACATGACCGCCGGGAGGAAGCCAGATCTCATGCTTGTCGTGCATACGTAGTAGTACTTTATTTTTGTGAACAACATAAAGCTCTGCAACGATGTCAGTTCCTGGGTGGTGAATGTGAGGCATGTTTTACTCCTTATTACTCTTCTAAGAAAATAGCACAAAGTACACAAAAAACAAACGTTTTAATTTTTATAGTGGAATCAGTTTCAATTCACTGCTTCGTTTTGTTTGGGCTTACCGAGCGTATCATCTTCAATCGGAGCAACGTCATCGATGGTTTCTTGTGTTTCTTTCGCGACAGTCTCAACAACTTCACTAATTGTCGCTGCAGGAAAAAATTCTTGCGCAACATCAAGCACTGTCTTTGGTTCTGGCTCAATTATTTCTTCTGGAGGTCCTTCTTTCATTATTTTTTATATTTAACTAATTGATAAGCTATTTCTCCCTACTCATTAGTATCGATATAGCCTTCGTGAAGAGGGGTAAAATATCATCATATATATTAAGATCCACAATCTCCGTTGCTTTAAACCAGCGGGCATCATCGAGTCCGCCTTTTCCTTCTTCAAGCTGAAGTTCTTTGAAAGGTGCTTCTGCGAGATAATACACAACGTGCTTTCGTATCTTTCCTATCTCGGGGTGTGAGGCGATGTATTCGTTCTCCCCTAACTTTTCCTTGATGTCGATGTCGGCATTTATCTCTTCTTTGAGTTCGCGCACTGTCCCCTCTTCAGGGCTCTCACCCTCTTCGATGTGACCCTTTGAAAGGGTCCAGTGTCCGAATATGTCGTGCACAAGTGCAAGGTAAATCTCGCCTTTGTCGCGAGCGTATACGACGGCACCACCGAGATGTTCGAGTGGAAGCGTAGATGGATCGACGGCCTCACGCTTCTTGTCTTTATGTTGAGTTGTCTCGTCCTTACCAGGTTCGCCAATTTCCTTGTAGACTGCACCCAATACGCCGTTCACAAACTTACCGCTATTCTCACCGCCAAAAGTTTTTGCAAGTTCGATAGCTTCATTAATAGCAACCTTGGGTGGTACCTCACTACGGTCACCAAAGAGGAGCTCATAGAGTCCAATGCGAAGTACATTGCGATCGACGACAGATATGCGATCGATAGGCCACGCAGGAGCAGCCTTCTCGATGATAAGATCGAGTTCGGGTTGTTTGGCAAGGATTCCCTTAAGCAGGTCCGCCATGAAAGTTGTGTCATTCAATCCTGGGGCAAATTCTTCGATATTTCTCGCTAGTACCATATCTACTCCAGCCATGTTGTGACCGGTGAAATCCCATTCAAAAAGGGATTGAAGGACTATGCTTCGTGAAAGGTGCCTATTTGCCATATATAAGGTTCATCATCCACAGTATATGGGAAATAATAATTGGAGGCAAGAAGCAGTCTTCTCCAATATCAAATGATACTGAAATGACCCCACGGTTCTAACGAAAAAGATACCCAAATCGGGTACCTTTCGCGCCAAGGAATCATAGT
>JAYTUL010000014.1:0-10641 GCA_043744555.1 bacterium
ATTTATGGTCAAAAAAGCCAGTACGGATTATGAGGGTATTGCGATAATCGTCGCTACCTGTTCGATGTTCTTTCTTTGGAGCGTAGTCTCCGTAGCGTATCCCATTGGGAGTATTCTTGTTTAACTTACTCTCAAGTAACACACAACGCACCCATCCGTGGGTGCGTTTTTTCTATAGTCCCGCAGGAAAACTAGTTGCCCTAAGACTGTTTGTCACATTTATTTCAATATATGGTTATTACTAGTAGTGCTCGAGTTGAGGCGTAAAATAAGGTAATATAAAGGAATGTATGGCTCGGAAGACTCTTTGAATGACATTATTTTGCGTGCTAAGTCGGGAGACCGGAGCGCCTTTGACATGCTGTATCGGCTATACGTTACCCCAGTCTATCGCTACGTATGGATACGACTGCGCAACAAGGAAGATGCTGAAGACGTGGTCGCAGATACCTTTTTGAAAGCTTATCAGGCCCTGCCAAGATACGAGCACGAAAAGTCGACCATGCTGCCGTATTTGTTCACCATTGCACGTAATCTTCTTATCAATCACACCAAAAAAAAGCGACCGGAGGGTCATTTGCCCGAAGAGATCGATAGACATGCGGCAAGTGATGTTACTTCGCAGGTCGCTACCGATAGAGAGCTGAGTGAAGAATTGCAAAATGCCATGGAGGTACTTACGGAGACTGAGCGCGAGGTCATTCTGCTACGTTTCTTTGGAGAGCAGACATACCAGGAGATTGCAGCAACCCTCGGTAAGCGAGAGGATGCAGTGAGGCAACATGTAGCGCGAGCGATGAAAAAAATGAAAACCAAGCTGGAGGAAGGAGAAGGCGGAAGAACCTATGCATAACATGAAACCCACCAAGAGCAACAATTTAATAAGTGATGAACAGCTCCTGCGATTTAGTGACGCTACTCAAGGTGGAGCATCTTTTGACAAAGCATTTGCCGATGCAGGGTTCTTTCTGTCCGACAAAAATGAATATGCTGAACTCAAGTCATACGCCGCACTTGAGCTGAAGCTCAAGAGCATGAAGACAAGCATAAGTCCTGACGCTGCTTTCGCCGAAAAGCTCCTCGCCAAGCTCGATACCAAGCTAGATCTTCCTACCACCCCACTTTCAAGAGAGACGATAGAGGAGCGTGCAGTGAAAAGTCCTTATGTGGGAAACTTCGATCGGATGATGCAAATCGTAGCCCGCCTATCTTGGAAAGTTGCCGCACCTATAGCGGTCATGTTTTTGGCATTGTCGACCATGCTTGGTGTCACTATGCGTCGAGATTCCTCTGTTGTGCTTTCGCCTGAAACGCTCGTAACTGGAAGCAACGAAGAGCCCAGCCTCGCAATGCGCTCAACGACTCTCGTGACGAATTCTCCTGATGCCGTACCTTCCCTATCAACGAGCGGAAGTAGTGCATCTCAAGGTCGCATGGTCCTGTTGCAAGGAGAGGCACAGAGTACAAATGTCGCCGATTCAACTAGAGAAACGCTCGACGGCGTGTTTGCCTTACTTGAGGAAGAGACAGTTGCTGATATCAGTTCATCACAAGATGTAGATAGAGATATGATGTTGGACGCTTCAGAAATAAATAGCCTCACTCAGCCCTATGATGAAACAACGATCTAAATTCTTTATCGTGCAGATTGGTCTGTTGACGCTCTCTATGGCGGCACCTTCTTTCGTATACGCAGAAGAAGGGGCAACTTCATCGACAGAAAGCATGCAAACCCATTTTTGTGCATCGCTTAATGTGGCGACGCAAAAAATAGCACAGAATATTCTTCTGCAAGAGGGTAAATATGCAAACAAAGCGAAGGAGCGTGAGACAAGGCTGGAAGAGAAGTCGAGCGCACGCGAGCGTATCACACAAAGCACGCGGCTCGATACAGACGCCACTCACGATAAGGTGTTTGCAAAACTTGCCGATCACGCCACTACCGATAGCGAGAAGGCAGCAATTGAAAAGTTCAAACAATCTCTCGACACTGCAATTTTCGCAAGGAGAGCAAGTGTGGATGCTGCGGTCGAAACATTTAACATTGAGTCAGCGAAGCTCACCGCACTCCGAGCGCACGACATCGACAATAGGACCACGACACTAAGAAACGCAACAATTAAGGCGGAAAATGCCGCCAAAGCTAACTGTAAGAATGGACTTGCTGGAACTATTGTACGCACCCGCTATACTCGCGACCTAAAGAATGCACGCAAACAGTTTCAGGCAGATGTTGATTCTGCCCTAAAACGTAATGATAGGTTATCGCTTGTTATCAAGAATAGGGATGCGGATATCAAAAAGGCGGTCGAAGTCTTGAGAGACACACTCGCTACCTTGCGCCACGAACTCGAATCCAACCTAAAAGAAAATTAACCATACGTATTTGTCTCAAGTGAGAATTTCGCGTATGCTTTTTTCATGAATAAACTTCGACTTGAGGCAATGTCCGATGGAGTATTTGCTATCGCAATGACACTGCTTGTTTTTCAGGTGCACGTGCCTGCAATATCAGACGGGGCATACTCTGTCCTTAGTCTTTGGAATGCGCTCGTCGACATCCTTCCGCTCATTACAAGCTACGTCGTTTCATTTACGGTTATTGCAATGTATTGGACGAGTCATCATTCGATGTTTCATTTTTTCGCAAAAAGTGTTAACCGCACACTTGTACAAATAAACATGCTGTATTTGATGCTGCTTGCGTTCGTACCATTCTCGACTCAATTGATTGGTGCCTATAGCACCAACATTCTTGCAATGTGGGTATACGGACTAAACATCATCGCACTCGGAGGGGCTGCATTTGGCATGTTCATGTACGCCATTCACTCCAAAGATGTGGATATGCACGATGTTTCGAACCGCACCATCACACAGGCAAAGATAAGGCTCTTGCTTACACCCGCATTTGCTCTCCTAGCAATGTTTGCCGCTTTCATTTCGTCCGGTCTCGCTTTCATTTTGTTTGTTTTTCCAGTCATTTTCAATCTTATCCCCGGCAGCCTCGACAGAGCAGAGCGCTTCTTCGGTATCACCATCCGATGAGTATGGAGAGAATGTTATGTGTTATACTGTCATCTTAATTTCCGTTAAGACATATTCCTATGGCAAAAAATTACGACAAACGCTCGATTGCGCTCCACAAGAAACATCAAGGTAAGATAGCCATCCATTCGTTGTTCCCACTTAAGAATAAAGATGATCTCTCTGTGGCGTATACGCCAGGAGTAGCGGCAGTGTGCGAGCTCATCGCAAAGGATAAACGCTTGGCGCAAACGCACACACTCAAGGGTCGCACCATTGCGGTCATTTCAGACGGCTCTGCTGTGCTTGGGCTTGGAAACCTTGGACCGGAAGCCGCGCTACCGGTGATGGAGGGGAAGTGTGCATTGTTTAAGGAGTTTGCAGGTGTGGATGCGTTTCCTCTCGTGCTTGCGACTCAGGATACCGAAGAGATCATTGCAGCAATAAAAGCGATCGCACCAACGTTCGGTGGAATAAATCTTGAAGATATCGCTGCACCGCGCTGTTTTGAGATCGAAGATCGACTAAAGAAAGAACTGAACATCCCAGTTTTTCATGATGATCAGCACGGTACAGCCATCGTCGTACTTGCCGCACTATTAAACGCACTCAAGCTCACCAAAAGAAACATTTCCCGAATCAAGGTTGTCATAAGTGGCGCGGGGGCAGCCGCAATAGCGGTATATCGTATATTTGTGCTCGCGGGCGTGATGCGCGAGAATGTCGTCATTTTAGATTCAAAAGGCATTCTTCATCCCGAGCGAGGTGGTATAAGCGGCTATAAGCACGAGATCGCACTTGAAACTAACCGAAAGGGGCGGAATGGTGATCTCTCTGCCGCACTCCCTGATGCAGATGTATTTGTCGGAACTTCGGTCGCCAATGTACTCAAGCCCGAGTGGGTTGCACTCATGGCAGAGGATCCAATAGTTTTCGCGCTCGCAAATCCGAATCCTGAAATAGCATATGAAGCAGCCAAAAAGACCAAGATAGCTGTTTTTGGAACAGGTCGTTCTGATTATCCGAATCAGATAAATAACGTACTCGCATTCCCAGGCATATTTCGCGGCGTACTCGATGTTGGCGCAACTACAATCACTGAAGAAATGAAACTCGCTGCGGCGTACGCTATCGCAAAGTTAATTACAAAAAAGGAACTTTCCCGCGATTATATAATTCCAAGACCATTCGATAGACGAGTGGCGAAGGTGGTTGCACGCGCAGTCGCAACAGCTTCAAAGAAAAAAGTAAGCTGATAATGAGATAAAACCATGCCCAAAGAAGATCTTAAAAAGATAGCAAGGTGGATGGCGTATGTATATGCCCCAATTGTCCTACTTATTGCTGGCGTTTTCATTTTGGTGGAGTACCGTGCACATGAATTGGAGAAAGAGAACGCAGACCTCACGTCAACTAGGGCTATGCTCCATAATTAGCTTACGATAGACTTTTTGAACAGTTTCGGCATTATATAATAATATTATCTTTATCGAGACCTCGTAATGAAAACTATCCATACAAGTATGGGTAGGTGAAAGGGCAGAAGATCACTTCGTCGGTTTGCAAACTATGTCGCATCCGCACGATCAGTACCTTAATTTGATCGCAGACACACCACACGATGCGAAGAAGTTTGAACTACAATATTCGTAAATCACCACATCGTTCTTTCTATCGAAGCTGCGATTAACTCCATCGAAGCTTTTTACGACTAGCTGGTCCATGGGCTTAGAGGGTTTTTGCTGTACCGCACTTAGCCCGCTATCGTTTCCGATATAAACGGTGACACCCGTCTCAGAATCATAGAGTTCGTGATAATTTGCGACTGTGTGAAGTTCGCTGTCACTGTGAGCTCTCTTTATTAAATCAACTGACGCCCAGATATATCCCCCAAGCAAAAGAAGGGAGAATGCCCCAAGAATCAGAGTTGAATTTTATGAAAAGACCCATCTTGCGTTTACTAACATTTTAGAACTCCTAGGTTGTTGAGGAACTCAGTTAACTGAGCACTGTTTATTAAAAATACATATTAAAATTATATTGTCAAATTTTTTTTGACAATATTACTCGATCACAATTGAGAGGTTGTGGCTGAAGTGTTTTCTGGGGTTGCATCTACGATATTGCTCGTCGCAAGCCTGATGGCTTCGTTGGAGGCATCCGCAAGAATACCTCGGGTATCTGAAACGGGTATGGGAACCAAAATAGTACCACGCGCATAGGGTGCAACTTGATATGGATTAAAGATAACCAACAAGCCTTTCTTTGTTAGCGCGACTTCTTGGAAATTTTCATACTTTGGACTGGTACCGGTCATTGTCTGTTGGTCAAATATTTCCTTTGCCTCGCCTGCCATAATATCCTTGAGTACGACTCGGGTATAAGTCGAGAGAAAGGGAAGTGCGGCAGTTGTTGAGGCGAACAAGTCAGCTGTCGACAACAGAAGGTGACGCTTGAGATCATAGTTTAAGACCCGCGCTTGATTGTTCGGATGTGCGGCACCTGCTGTGTACTCTGAATAATCAAATCGAAATGAAATGATCGTAGGCGAAAGCAAGAGTGCGGTATAGCGCATGGTGTAGTCGCTCTCTATGTCTTTTGGAAGTGAGGAGGTGTTTGCCTCGTTTATGTTTGTCTTAAAATCTTCAATTGCATCCTGCACGAAAGCTTGGATGACCGCGTTCGCATCTTTTGCTAGATCGGGATGTCCGACAAGGGCTAACTTGGGATAGCGTACATCGACAGAATAGTGGAGCACCGGATCAGTGCTCTTGATTGTTGCGTCACTTAGTACAGGTACTTCGACAAGTTCACCTGAGTCGAAGGTGGTGGAAGTTGGCTCCCTGACGACGGAATTCGAAGTAAGAAGATGCCGACTTTCTAGCTCGACCCAGACTATGATTCCGATGAAAGTGAGAATGACTAACCCGCCAAAGAGGAGCCATTGTCTGTTGTCGTTTTGCATGTTTTCATTTTATCACCATTCTTAAATATTACTTAGAGGATAAGTACTCAGGCTCGAAAGCGTTCTTCTTGTAGAATCTCGCACTACACCTTATCGAATTTCACGCGAGCAGTCAGCACCTCAGGAAAATGCGATTCACTCCAGCTTGAAAGCGTACCAAGAACACCGATGAGCGACCTTCCGAGGGGGGAAAGTGCGTACTCTACTTTTGGGGGAACGACGGGGTAGACCGTGCGCGCGATGATTCCATTGCGTTCAAGCTTGCGTAGGCCCTGGGTCAATACTTTTTGAGAGATATCACCAAGCGCTCGCGCGAGCTCATTGTGCCGCATCGTCTGCTTAGCAAGGGTGTGGATGATAAGTACGGTCCATTTGTCGGCAATAAGGTCGAGTACTTCCCGTGACGGGCATTCTTTTTTGGTGACGTCTCCTTTTTTCATGATCATTTATATGGGGCCCTTTGTAACTTATAGGTTCTATTTGGGAAGTATAGCACATATTGGTGTATACTTGCAAATTGGAATGCACTCACTATAATTATGTTATTAACACTTACTGACAAATTTTATGGAACAATCTATCACTAAGGCATTAGCATGGCGTTTTGCCGTGAGGACTTTTGACCCCACAGAGAGCATCAAGAAGGAAGACCTCACGACAATTTTGGAGAGCGGCCGCCTAGCTCCGAGTTCCTTCGGTATCGAGCCATGGAAGTTCATCGTCGTAGAGAATAAAGAAGTACGAGCGAAGTTGCGTGCTGCAGGATACGATCAGCCAAAGATCACAGACGCCTCAGCGCTTATAGTCATCGCCCGTCGCACGGATATGCGACAGAACATAATGGATGAACTTGTCGCTCGTACTGCAAAGGCGCAAGGCGTGAGCATTGAGTCACTTACTGGATTCAAACAAATGCTCGATGGGGCAGTGGCGAGTAAAGATGATACTGAGCTTGATGCATGGGCTCGTGCGCAAGCTTACATCCCGCTCGGCATCATGATTGCCGCCGCCTCAATCTTGGGCATAGACTCAGGTCCCATGGAAGGATTTGATCCCGTGAAGGTGGGCGAAATCTTGGGTCTCGAGGCTAAGCACATGAAGGCGACGACCATGCTTGCACTTGGGTATCGCGGTGATGACGCAGGTGCTGTGCGACCAAAGGCAAGACGCGACTTTGAGTCAGTGGTAGAATTCGTAAAGTAAGGTAGTTGTTGTTGCCTTGCATAAAATCAAAAAATATTGTACAGTACTGTAAGACAAATAGATAAGGAGAACTCATGATAGATAAGACAAAATACATTTCCAAGATCTCTGGGCACGCAGTCGTGCTTGGTGGCTCAGGTGGTATCGGGCGCACAATTGTGCTCGCGCTTGCCGCAAGTGGCGCAAGTGCTGTTTCGTACACCTACGGCAAGAACGAAAAGGCAGCACAGGAACTTGCTCTAGAGCTCAAGGCTTTGGGTGTGGGTACATATTTCGCTTCTGTTGAAAGACTAGACGAAAATGGATTCAATACGTTTCTAGAGGATGCGGTCGCTACCGTTGGTGAAGAGATAGTTATGGCCGTTGACGCCATCGGTATCTCGCCAAACCAAGTTCACGAAGAGCAAAAGCTCGACAGTGGCGAAAGCAAGAAAGAAGGCTGGCTTCAAGTCTTTGAGGTAAATGTATTCGGCTCTTTCTCAGCACTTCGCTCCATCGCAGGCAGGATGAAGGCAAAGGGCATGAAGGGGGCAATCGTGCTCATTACATCGTCAAACGGCGTCAATTCTCAGGCTGAGTATTCGGTGCACTATGACGCATCAAAAGCGGCGCAAGCACACATGATGCGAACGCTCGCCGAGCCCTACGCAAAAGATGGCATCCGCGTGAACGCTGTCGCTCCAGGCTGGGTGCGCACGAGCAATGATATGCTTCCTCCTGATCAGTCAGAGATCGACAAGGAAACCGCAAAGATCTGGCTCAAGCGTTTTGCCGAGCCGGACGAGATAGCCTCTGTTGTAATTTTCCTGCTTGGCTCCGGATCTTCGTACGTCATCGGGCAGAACTTACTTGTCGACGGGGGATATCGCTGAACCCGCTCATCTCATAATTCGATGTTAAGCAGCTCCTTCCGGAGCTGTTTTTTTAAATAAAAATTAATATTAAAAAAACACGGTAACTTTTTGTGAGATGTATAAAGTTTTTATTACTACGTCGATGCTCACATAGACGGACAGCTTGCTTTTACAATAGTGCTTCGGTAAAATGTGCATTGCAAACTTTTTTATATAATTACCTATGATCGAATTACGAAAAGAAACAAACGCGCAGTTCAAGCTGAAGGTTGGACGCTCAAAGACAGGCTTTGGTCTTTATGCCATGGAGCCTATACCTAAGGGTAAAAAGATAATCGAGTACGTCGGACGTGTACTCACGAACGAGCCAGATGACGCAACGAATGGCTTATATATCTTCAATATAAACAAGCATCTTGATGTCGATGGTGCTCCGAGGTGGAATACCGCCCGCTATATTAACCACTCCTGTCGCCCCAATGCAGAGTCCGATACGATTAAAGATCATATCTGGATCAAGGCCCGCCGCAATATTATGCTCGGCGAAGAGCTCACATATGACTACGGTAAAGAGTATTATGACGAGTATATTAAGCCGAAAGGATGTCGCTGCGAAAAACATCTCCTATTGTCCAAAAACAAAAAGAATACACAAAGTCCAAAGTCCACAAAAGAAGTGACCAAAAAGAGCAAAGCAAAAAGTAAGAGCAACAAGCCGACCAGAGTTAAAAAGAAGAAATAGTAGTTCTGTTGTCTGTCACATAAACAAAAACAAAACCCCCAGTAATGGGGGTTTTGATGAGCGTAAAGATGTCTCAAGGAAATAAAAGAACGAGTGCAAATTATCGTATTACTTGCTGTTGCCGCGCCCACCTCCATGATTACTGTCGCCCCTGCGACCTTTGCTACTCGAACTATTGCCGCCCTTTGACTGTTCTCCGTGATTCCAGCGCGAACTTTCCTGATACGACTCTGACTCATTTGTCTCTTCTTTGGGCTTGTCCATATGCATATTTTTATTTTATTATTTTATTACCTCTCTCCTCGCGGAGTGTACATTGATAATGTTTGGAGGAGTCTTCTGGGTGCGCACCAATCGACTCCCGCCGGCTGGGTAGAAAGCACATTGCTACTTTTCTTCCGTAGCAAAATATTATCAGACAGAGATTAAGAAAGAATGAAGATGTTTTTGTGTAACGCTGTGCTTGTTCATGAATTATGAACACCCCGCTTTGTCAACGTTTTATAACTTATAATGCAGAGTTATTTTATTCCACAAAGTGCTTTGACCGCAGTCAGGTCACTTCCCGAAAGATTTTTATTTAGGCCGCTATTTAAACGATACATTATCGCCTTTGGATCCTCGACATGCTCAAGTCCAAGTGCGTGCCCAAGTTCATGTGCAAGTACGCGTACGAGCTTTCCCTTATCATCGAATTGATAGATGTTAATGGCGGTGCCTTCGGGTCCGCTCGTATACTCACCCTCAGTAAATTCTCCCGCATGTGCACTGCCTATTGAGTTGTACTTTGCAGCTTCGATATGTAGGGTCTCAGCAAGACGGTTTAGTACAACAACGGTCGCGTTAATGTCTTCGACTTCTTTGTTGAAATTAGCCTGTAGCACTTTTATCTCTAGAATGGCGGCATTCAAGGTCGCCTTCTCGTCGAGTAATCTTGCATACACATCGGGAGGTGCACCTCCTCTTTTGTTCCAACTCTCAACCTCATTGTTATAGGCTTCGTTGTTCGCTTGAAATATTGCGACACGTTCATCGAGTTCGGCGAGCATCTTCTTGCTGTCAGCCACAAGTGACTCATATTTTGCTTTGATCTTATTGTATGTCGCCTGATCATCGTTTACGGTGATGCCAAGTTTGTTGAGTTTTGCAGTCGAAGCCTGTCTGTCGTCGTATATAAGATTTATTTTCAGTCCGCCACCCTGTGAATATTTGAACAAATCTTTTCCGACCGGCTTTTCCCAAATGGTCTCCGCGCCCTTTATTGAGGTAAGAAAACTTTCCCTTGAGATACCGAAACGCGTATCGAATGTTCCTATAGAGTATGCGATAGGACTTTGGCAGGGAAGGTAGGTTTGCTTGAGGCGTGCAAAGATATTTTCGAGTGGAATACGGAAAAAATAAACAGTAAAGCAGAGTGCCCCAAGAAGTAAAAGTGTCCGCAGTGATTTAAGCAAGAAGCGCATATGTCGTATTGATGTAATTATATATCACATCTTTTCAGTTTGCTTAATGCGTATTCAGAATAATCATATTGAACGCTGTGGTACACAAAAAATAGTAAAAGCAAGTACCCTTTGCATTTTGTGGGTTTTTTGATATATTCTTCAGGTATCGTTCTTTTAGATGTTTTATATTGATCGTGTCTTTAGCTCCGGTGTAGCTCAGTGGTAGAGCAGTGCGCTGTTGATTGAGGCAGCTCTTGGGGGAAACCCCAGGATGAACTCTTTGGGATATCGGCGAACGCTAACGTCTTAATGACCATGCTAATACCGAGGGAACTCGACGAAAGTTGGGAGCGCCGTAGAGACTAGATACCAGAGTACCTAAATTCATGTTTGCATTCTGCATTC
>JAYTUL010000015.1:0-10570 GCA_043744555.1 bacterium
ACTTCGCAAAGTATTGTGTGCCATTTTCCTTGCTTCGACGATCGCTCCGAAGAAGAAAAAGCTACCTTAAAAAAGACTCGATTTATGTACCTTATGCCCCAAATGCACTCACGTAAGGGTTTTATATACAGAAAAACACACAGCGAGGAATACTGTGTGTTTTTAGTCTGAAAGCAAGATTTGTTAGCTCTGCGAAGCAGCAAAATCTTCCTTTGCCTTCGCAATGGCAAGCATCTGGGCTGGGTCAGATGAAACTATCTGATCTTCTGTGTAAGAGGCGTAGACCTTGATAGCAACGTGCTTTAATCCCGCAAAGAAGAGTCCTTCCCCTACACCAGATTCAAGTAGAAGGTACTTCTCTTCATCGGTAAGATGGAACGTCTGCTGTACGAGGTCGATGGTCGTAGGTGATTGCTTAAGTAAAATCTGAATAGAAGAGTTGGTAAGAATCGGAAGGCCGTATGGGGAACGTAAGAAGTCGTTCACATCTTGGGTGATCGTCGCAATACCGAGGTAGTATTTGCGCCCACGCTTCGCGAGACCGAAGAGGAAAGATGCAGTGTCTTCTGACTTCATCATCCACCATGCCTCATCAACAACGAGCAGGCGCTTGCGCAACTCTTTGCGCACCGCTGTCCAAATGTAGTGGGTAATAATATACACAGCAACCGGCTTAAGCTCATCTTCCATGTTACGCACGGAGAACACGGTAAATCGCTTCGTAATGTCGACGTTGGTCGGCATGTTCAAAAACCCTGACCACGTTCCCTTGGTATATTTTTCAAGACGTTGAATCAGTGACTCGGTGCCATCCATACCAGAGAGCACGAGCTCAAAGTCTGAAAGCAAGGGAGGCTCTATGTCGGCAAAGTTGGTATCTTGGCTGATGTCCTTAAGAGCATATGTCTCTGCGATCGCGCGGTCGACAATCGCATCTTCTTCCGGAGAAAGTCCTCCGAGCATAATACGGAAAAGACCAACAAGAAAGATGATGTTTGAGCGTAATACATCCGCAGGTGCTTCGTCTTCACGAGGAATAGGAAGATCGAAGGGGTTGATGTGATGCTCTGAGGTAAGTGAAATGTTGAAAAAATGTCCACCTGTCGCCTCTGCAAGGAACTGATACTCTTGTTCAGGGTCGATGACAATAACATCGGCATCAAACATTAGTGTTCTCAGTATCTCAAGCTTGGTCGTGTATGATTTTCCTGAACCGGAGACCGCAAATGTTACAGAATTGTAGTTCGGCATCGAGAACCGATCAAATAATATAAGCGAGGCATTGTGGCGATTGATGCCCCAGAGAATGCCTTTGTCAGAAGTGAGGTCAAAAGAAACGAATGGGAATATTGATGAAAGTGGCGCAGAGTTAAGTTTGTAGTGAACCTCAAGCTCGTCTGTCATGAGTGGGAGTACGCTGCGATAACCTTGTTCTTGTAGAAAGACGGCAGGCTTGAGATAGACGAGCTTTGAATCGAGAATACTTTTGAGTTCACCCTCAACTTTGTCGATCTCACCTTTATCGCTCCCGTATATAGTGATGTAAATACCAACATCAAAGAGGCGTTCACGTGCCTGTTGCAGCTTGTCACGCAGATCCTCGAGATCTTGGTAGGCAATATCGAGCACAGGATCGCGCACGAATCCCTTGCGTTCGCGCTCGTTGATCTGACTCTGTACCTCAGCCACCTTTTTTTGGAATGTACGAAGCGCAAGCTCAGTCTCGATCGGGTGAATCATGATGGAAACGTCATACACCTTATCAAGGTTGATGACCGGCGTGAACCAGTCTTGTGAAAGGAAGCGAGGGTAGGAGATGACAAATAATGTACGTAGCATCTTTTCTCCAACATAGATTTCCTTCGGTGTAATCTTCACTGCGGCAGGCGCAAGTATGTCTCTCATGTCGAGGTTGGTCGCCTCATAGATGTCAGCAGGAAGGACTCCGGTCGTGTTTACTATTTCATATCCCTTTTGTTCATTGGCCATAATTGATTGGTATTAGTTTACCGTCGCGGCAGAGTCGAGCTCACCCGGGTTGAATTTCTTGTAAAAAAGCTCCGTGATCTCCTCGGTATCAAGGCGTGTTGTACGAATATCACAGCGTCCAAGACCTTGCTCTACGATACTTACGCGCTGCTCAAGCTGTACTCGAGCCTCTTCGAAACTCTGCGTCTCTGCTGCGGTCGGTTTTTTGGATTTCGGTTTTCTACTAGGAAGTAATCCTCCTAAAAACCCCCCACCACCCCCACCACCCATCCTTGCACCTCCTGAATACGGAACGACGATAAAAAAAGTCTTCGACATGATGTTGGTCCTGCTGGTGAAGTCTTTGATGAACGCGATATATTCATGCACCTGTATCTTCATGGCATCGATAAGTTGAACTTTCTCTCTATCCTCAAGCATTTTGAGATAAGGGCGAGTGTCGAGACGCTTTGATTGAATGTATATCTGCACAGGAAACTCAATAGAGTTGAGGAAGTTTTGAAACTGCATAATGATCGCCGCTTGCTCATCGGTTGACTTGAGGCCGAAGTTTAAGGATGAGGTCATGAGCATCATGCGGAGGTCGCCATTATTGAGCACAATGATGCCGCTTCGAATATCTTTGATGGGGATGAAATCTTGAGTAGGTTTTCCAAGGATTGCCATATAGCTATTATAAACCAATAATGAACAACTGATAACACGTATTTAAACTTTGATCTCTCTGATATGGATATTGTTGACTCGTGACTTAGACGGCACTCTCGGTGTGTACTTTTTTCGCTTCGACCTCATTCTTCTGTTGTACATCAATCGACCACGTCAGGTCACTTAATTTACTGCCTGATTTGTTGGCAAGGATACTGGTTGAATGTTTGACGGGCTTGAAGTTCGACAGGTCCAGTGGTACATCGGCAACCTTCTCTCGCCTTCTCCAGACATAAAGATGATTGCTCCTCATATAGTGAAACGCAGATTCAACGACGAACACTAGTGGTTTGCTGTTGAATTTGTAGAAACCGAGAGCGGCACCAATCGCAACTGTGCCGATACCTAAAAACCACCCGAGAAAAGGAATGAAGCGAATGCAGAGATACCCCAGACCTGCTCCACCCGTGAGATAGAGAAATTGCTTGATGGTAAAAGGACCAATGACTTTATCTTCAATATCAAGAAATTGTGGGACTTGGAACTGCATAAAAAATATCTTTTACGTGCACATAAGTGCGCACGACAATACTTCCCAATTATATCGTATCTCAATGCAAGAATCGAGTAAAAGAAAAGAGGATGTAGTCGGTGACATCATCCTCCTTTCATTTCAGTCCTTTATTTCAGTTTGGTGCCTATAGAGGAGTCTCGCGATAGGGGTCAAGTGCTTTTGCGAGCGCTGATTTTTCTTGTGGAACCGGCGGCACTGTTGTTGCTTGTGGCGGCGGCGGGACAACTTGTGTGGGTGACGATTGTGGAGATGATACACCGACACTACTTGTCGTCTCGGTTCTCATGCGGTATGTCCCACCGAGCTTGTCTTCAAGAATGTTGCCTGACTCTCCTGTGCTCGCGGTAGCTACAGTAGTACCGATGGGTGCTGTGCGTACTACGCTCGTGGCTTCGGTGTTTTGGGAGCTTCCAGTGCTTGGAATATTGCCGAGTGCCTGAGCCATTGAGAATGTCGGCAGTGGCTTCGGTGGAGCGACTGGTGCTCTCAGCTCACCCACTAATACTGGCTCTGTGGTGATGGCTTTAACTTGTGGCACAGATGCACCTGCAGCGTATGAAGGAAGAACTGAAAGATTGGGGAGAATAGGAGCAGATGGAACTATTGGCGCAGTTCCAAGCGGTCTTTCTGTAGGTGATGCGACTTGCCGTACGCCACCAACTTTGTCCATTGCGTGCACCTCTTTGAGTGCATCTTTTATAGGGTTGAATATGTCACGATTAATTTCTTGGGCGATGAAAGCCGCGTCTTCACGTGAGAGTGAAAGCTGATCCATGATCGCTGCAATATACTGATTTGGTTCTAAAAACCCCATCATCAACATGCTTGTAGCCTGCGCCAAGAGACCTGCTTCAACGCGAGTCAGCTTGTGAATAAGTGCTATCTTTTCTATGCTCGCGTAGGTAGCTGGATCAGAAATTGTCTGCCGTATGATCTCAGGCAAATTCTGGAAACGCGTTTTGGCTTGTTGGGGGGTAATGTCATCCATAAGTATTATATAGTTTCTGTGTCATCATCGTGTTCTCCTCCTGAGGTATTGTTTTTTGCATCACGCTTTGCTTTGTCATCCTTCGCTTTATCTATGGCTTTTTTTGCAGTTTCTTCATTAGCTTTTGCACTTAATACCTTACCCTCTGCTGCTGAGATCCTTCCAGGAAGTCCTGATGATAGAGCTTGAGTGAGGGCGGCTTCAGCCGCAGTTACAGCCTGTTTGGATGTCTCATGCTTTTCCATGGCTTGAATTATTTCTTTTTCTGCAACAGCTTGGTTGTAAAAAACTGAACCTTTTTTACCCTGTGCCGAGTTCATATATTTTTGCGTAGCTTCAGTTCCATTCTTCTGAGCATTATTACGCATGTTTACAAACATTTCTTTTGTTTTTGAATCGTTGTGGTCACCCTTTATGTTTTTGTGATAGTTTTCTATCTCGCTGAAGTGTTTCTCAGTGTAGTTGCGAGCTATGGTTTCATCAGACTTGAGATCGTTATCGAGTTTTGCGACCTCTTTATGACTCATCCCGCCAAGTATGTCTTGTACCTTAGAATCATGTTCTTCTCTGAGGTCTGCTTTTGCCTGGTTTTTCGCCTGACCTTCTTCCATGTCATTGATTGTTTCCATCTTTTCCTTGTACGATGTTTGGCGATTTCTCAGTTCTTTTGCAAGGTCGGTCTGAAATACACCAGTCTTCATTTTTTGTTGGTTGATGAGGAATTGTGCTCCTGCGCCACCCTTCGCCATGACTGCGTCGTTTGCTTTGGCAAGCACGTCGGGAGGGAAGTCTGCCGGGTTCGCATTCATGTGGGTAAGGTGCTGTCTGCCGAGCGCTCCCATCACAGCAGGGTTATCTGCGTGTTTCTTGATAAGACCCTCAGCTTCCTTGCCTGAAAGTTGTTCCATCGATTTTTCAATCGCTTTTGCTGCCGCTTCGCCAATCACCTTGCCCTCAGCAGTGCTCATGTCTATGGATTTTATTTTTGCTGCATTTTCATCGATGCTCTTCTTTTCGTTCTCAGTAGTAACCTGTCGATCAAGCTCTGTTCCTAGTTTTTTGTGCCGATCATCTCCAAGTTTTGTTTGAAGGTCTGAATCACGACCCAAAAATTTTCTTTTGCCAAGACGTTCTTGAAGATATTTTTGTTGTGCCTCAGGATTGTCAGGGAATAGTCTTTTGGCTTTTGCAATCTCTTCATCTTCTGACTTCTCTACTCCCTCCTTGCGCTGATAAGCAGTAGTTGTCGTGCCTTTACCAAGATTAATTCCTGCTTTACCAGTAGCCCAACCTAAAGCGGCACCAATAACAGGAGCATTACGTAGGTCCCCTGTGCGCTTTGAAACTTTTTCATAATTGGCAAGTTTTGCTCTTGCGTTTATACCAGCTTTTGTGTCAAGTTTTGCAGTCGCTTGCAGCTGCTTATCATTTAGCATGTTAGTTGCATAACGACCACGAGTTTGCCTGTACAATAATCCGCCAGTAGCAGCAACTGATGCTGCTCCACCACCAATAGCACCTTTTGCCCATTTGCCTGCACTTGAACCAGCGCCTGAGCTCACTGCGTCGGCAACCTTAAGAGCTGCGAGCAAGAGGATGATCATCAAAATGAAGTTGTATATGATAGGAAAATTCGCCACACTGCCCACCATTGCAAATGCGAATTTTGATTTTTCAGCACCAGACTCTTTCATCCACTCAGAACCAGCTGCCAGACTTGTGCCTCTAATTATGAGTGAATCGATATAGAGCATGAAAATGAATGCAGGGGCGACAAATGTTGATCCGATGAGCTTGCTTAACCACTGCGATGCAAAACTACCACCCTTAGGGAGAGCAAAGCCAAGAAAAGCAAAAGGCGAGAAAATCATAAGGATCATGAGTGTGACACTGCGCACAATCATCATAATTGCCCCTGCAAGGAAAACATACCCCGCAACTAAGTAAACCAATGAACTCCCAAGATAGATGAGTATCATGTGCGCTGGGTCGGGATCTATTGGTTTTGCTTTCGGGTCTGCGGGATTGGCCGCAATGTCAAATGTGGTTTGGATGCGAAAGCCTTCCATGAACCACAAAGCTGCTGTTGGAGTCGGCGGAGCTATCTTGCTAGTGAAGGTCATCTTGTCCCAAAAACCAATCCCAAGAACGTTTCCCGCATCTACTACGACTTGTGTGGCAAACAGACTGAAGTTTATGAGGAGGGCGGCGATGACCAAATGCGCGACCCAGCGCTTTGCGTTGGACCCCGCCATTCCAACTACAGTAAGGATGGCAATATACAGCAGAACAAAGATAAAGAAGAGATTAGAAAAGTCTCGCACTGCAGTCCAACCCACCTGTATCGCACCCACGTCTTTGAACATCTTAGAATTTAAAGTAAAGAAAATAGATGTATCGAGCGCAACCCCCATAGATGTCATAAAGTAACCCGCTCCACTGAAGATCATATGGGAAAGAGCTACAAGCGCGTTCACTAGCTCGTTTGAGACGTAAGCGAATAGTGCTTCGACCCCCAACGTTATAACAGTTGTTATCGCTAAGATAGCTAAAATTGTTAAGATCTCAGCATGTGCTTGATGGGTAGGAAGGAGTAACAAGAACATGACTACGAGCAAAAACCCAACTCCCTTACCATGAAGCGTCTTGTGCTTAATATATTTTGACACAGCAAGCCATTTTGCTGTGTGCAAAAAACGAGAGAGGCTAATTCTAATTTTTAATAAATAGGTAATCATAGAGATTTAGTATCCAGTGTCTACGGTCGTATACCCATTTGTGACTTGCACTGAGGGCTGTGCATCGTTAAATTTCATTTCATCGTAGATGGATAGCATTGTTCCTTGTGCCCACTGTCGGGTATTTCCTTGTGTTCCAAAATAACCGAGGTTGATTGAATCATAGAACTCTTGAACTAATTGGTTCACTGCTGTTACTGAGTTTTGTAGCGGTAAGGTATTTGCGCCCGCAAGGCCGGTGTTGGTGTTTATGTCCGTTGCTGCAATTTGCGACGTCGAGCCAGCACCCCCATCTAGGCTCGTGCTATTTGCGACCTGATCATTTTGTCCTTGTACTAAGCTGTTGATATTGTTGGCGTTCTCGCTCGACGGAGTATTGTCTTGTCCGTACTGCATGTCTAAATTATGTGGGTCTGCGGGATTCGCGGTGTCGTATTGAGTCGTCGGCAGGTAGCCTGGGTTTGCTGCTTTTTGGTCGGTGATTTTTTGCTGATTTGCGATTCGCTGACGTCCTTCAGCGGAAGCAATAGCCCTTATGCCAGTGGGTTCACTTGCTGGGTTGCCTAATGCAAGTAGAAAAGTTGCAACACCATTGCCAGAAGAAGAGTTAATGTTATCGCCGAACTCGCCCCACAGTGCTGGGTCGAAAGTGCCAACAGCAGTCAGTTTGCATTCTGTCTGTTGTTTGGGGTAGTCATAAGGATCTTCTGTGGTAGTGCGATTAGCACGAACCATAGCAGCTGTCGCATCGAGACGCCACGGTTGGCAGAGTCCCCATGAGCCTTGTGAACCCGCCTTCAAAGGGTCGGCCGTCGCTTCATCTACTGCTTCTGCGAGCTGACGCTCGTTCACGTTAAAGTTATTTGCCGCAATGTTGATGTTGTAGACTGGTTGGTAGGAAATTGAGCCGCCATCGTTGACGATATTTCCAGCTTTAGCGAAGTTGAGATTCGCAGCGGTGATCTTGTTCATAAGCTGCTTATTGAGCTGTGCTGTTTGCGCATCGGCAATGTAGTTTTTAAGTAGCTGATGTATCTGTACAGAAATTCCAAGCTTTTGCCACTCGACAACCTCTTGCAGAAGACATCGCAATGAGGCGCTATAGTTGACCTTTACATACTTACCAGAATAAGTACCACTTGCAACGGATCCACCTGGGGGAATTGTACTTGGCAAAGCCCCTGGGGGAGTTGCTGACGCAACTGCATTATGCCAAGGGCCATCAGAATACGCAAAGGCTGGATATTTTTGAATGGCTTGACTATCGATTCCTGGAGGCAGGTTGTCATCAGCCTTACATTGGTCCTTGGCAATTCCTCCTGGCTCCTTTCCAGCAATTAGGTCTCTTAATGAGTCGGTAGTGCCATCGGGCTTTTTATTGCCGAATGCATTATCAAAACGCTTAAAATAGTCTTTAACGAAATTGTCAAAAGCTGTTGCATAATTGGCAAATGCAGGATTGAGCTTGATATCTTGCACGGGTACATACGCTTGCGCAAAAGCAGTTTGTGACTCTGAGAATGGTCCCAATATTAAAAACAAAACAATGAATATACGTTTTGAAAAAATCTTCATATCGTAAATGTATTATACCTCATAAACATCATCGTTTGGTAGTGGTTGAGTGGGTAATTCGCCAATAGAAGGGTGCACCTGGCTCTTCCATTCCAAATTTTACATTTTTTTCTGCAAATATTTGCAGGATACGCACGTAGCCATTCGTCACATCAAAACGTTTACTTGTATACCCCTCATACCCACCTGCAGCTATTACGGGATTATCGTAAAGCGATTGAAGGTCAAGTAGCCCCTGCGACATTCCCATGTAGCCGTTTATGATAAGCAGATGAGGTTTGGCAAGGGTCGAGGGTACCTTGAGTGACTTTAGGTCATCTGCAAAATTTTTGTAAGTGATTGCAGGTAGCTGTAGTTCCTTAAGTGCAATACTTTTTGTGCTTGTGCTTAAATCAGTGAGTGCGACATCGTTCAGGATCTCATCTTCTGTGCGATGAGCTCTGACGGTATATTTTTGTATCAAGACGCCAAAGGCATTGCCATAAGCACGCAACCCCTCAATGCTACTGTCTGATGTTACATCTAGTCCCACAAACTCGACTTGTGGTCGATATTTCTTGGCATCAAAGCTACCTAAAAGATCTAAGTATGTCGTTTCACGTATCTGCCTCGACTCTTTTGCTAAGAATTTCGTAAAAAATTCTTTTTTTATACCCAAGATATCAGTCGATGATGTGGCAAAGTGAATGTCTTGTAAACGCGTTAATTTATCATTGGGCGGCTCCCCAGGCTTTGCGGTATTGGCTTTTGTGGGATCTCTGCCTTGGCGTACCTCAGCCCCATCAGATGTTCCATCCCCGTCAGTGTCCTTTTTGAGGGGGTCAGAGCCATAGAGTCTTTCTTCCCAATCAGGCAATCCATCCCCGTCAGTGTCTCTATCCGTGAACTCGGCACTTGTTGGAGAGGATGTAGAAAGTCCCACATCTTGGGTTAAGAGACTGTTCTCTTGATGAGGTTGGGAAAAAAACTTGATATATATTCCTCCGCTAATGATAACGAGCGCGATAAATCCACTTACAAGGATATTTTTGTGGGCAATTTGAGAAAAATTCATAGATGGATGATATTGCAGGATTTTTTCTGACAGTGAATCAACAAACATCCCGCAAAAGTTGCATAATTATTGTAGCAGTAAACATTCCCTATCGGGGAAGAAACCGGTTGGGTTTGTGGATAAGTGTCCGACCCCATGAGACACAGTAGTTGCTCCGAAGAGATGACGTGCAACAGTATGAAGTCTCGGAATATACTAGTGTATGCAGGTGAGTACTTAGTGAGCAATATTAGTATAAAAAAAACGAGGCAGGGCCTCGTCAAAGTTGTTTTATAAAAAGTGCTATTTTCCGAGCCCTTTTATGCCGACACCAATGGCTACGCCAAGATCGGGGTTGTTTTCTGCTTCGCATGCAAGGCGTTGAACTAAATTGAGACCTGAGCAGTTGACCTTCGCTTGCTGAACTGGAGCAGGCTGCTGTTGAGGCGGAGCTTGCGTAGGAGCTTCTGTCGCAATCTGAGTTTCGCCGAGCCCGTTGGCCGCCGCATACTTGCTCGCTTCATCTGAGGCATAAATGACCGTGTTCACATGACCGGCGTCAAATTGAACATATCGAATCGGCACCTGCATTTTCTTTCCGTTCACATTTCGAGTGTTCAGTTTGAAGATAGCAATTATTGCACCGGCTTGTCCGTAACGAATTCTCCATGAGGTATTCGTGGATGCGCTGGAATAGTTTAAACACCCTGAAATAGGATCATGGGCATACTCACCCCTGTCATTGCAGGTATGCACTCCAACCTGTCCGGGTACCTCTTTGATGTCGCTTGGCACATACGGTGCGATTTGCCGGTTGTGACGCAGTCTGATGTCCTGGACTTCAAACAAAAGCACAGGTCGTTCTTGACCCGCAAGGGCTCCACCAGCCCAGCTGGACGTGGCGATAGCGAGCATAGTTACGCAAGTAAAAAGATAAACAATTGAACGGGTTTTCATTTCAGAACTCCTTAGGTTGAGATAGAAAAGACTTCATCGCTTTTTGGTAGTGATGAAAGAGCAGATAC
>JAYTUL010000016.1:0-2674 GCA_043744555.1 bacterium
GACTCCAACTCTCACTATTTTTTGCCGCGCCGGGGAAAGCCGCGTGTGCCTTGTTGAGAATATCCATACAATAGCTTAGCTTCACCCCTGCTGCGTATCCACATACTTCTGTACCAGTATTTATTGTACCGGTTTTACCTTCAAGATCAGTAAGTGCTCCGTATAAACATTCATCTGGTAAGTTGCCACCTGCCTTGCTGCAGATGTCGTATATTTCTTTCGGGTTATATGCGGTATAAACCGAGACACCAGCCCCTAGTCCTTGTGCGCAAAGCGAACGGAAGCTCACTCTCGAAAGTGTGTTGCAGAAGTTGAAAGCTTTAGAAAAATCCCACTTGAAATGGTCGAGAATAAATTTACTCTGCACTTGGTAGCAAACATTTTTGTCCTTTTCTCTCACAATACTGCAAGGGAAGTTCAGGTCATCCTTTGGTTGAAACTGTGAGGGATGATCGGTATCCGCAAGTGTGTTTTCCATGAAGGCACCATTCATGCATTGACTTGACTCCCAGTTATCTTGAAGATCATCGCAGCGAAGAAGGATGCTGGGAAGATCATTGTGGCCTACATACATGAGCGCGTGTCCTATTCCGTGCACACAAGAAAAATGCATGAATGAAGTTTCTCCTCCTGACTTCACGCTGTCACACATTGTCCGGAGCATCTCGCCACTTATATCGCTTGGCTTCTTTCTGCTCATCGAAGCTTCGACGACTCCATGCAGATATCCACCCCAACACGAGTAGTCTGCTTGGGCGTAGGCATCTGGAATAGAACCAAACTCATTAAATGCATTTCTCCCTATTGCATGCATTGCCCCATGGCAGTTGGCGTTGAATCTATAATCACTTTTTAGGTGTTTGTGAAGCTCAAGTAGTGCAGCTTTTGTTCCATCTTGTTTTGCGATGCTCTTATAATAGGTGATATAGCAGTCTTCTATTGGGGTATTAGGATTATAGCAATGATGCCCAACTCTCGAGCTCCATTCGCTCTTGCTCCATTCGAATAGAGCCGCGCAAAGAAGTATAAGCACGAAAACAATTATCACTGACACGGGTAGTCTTTTGAGGCGGGAGATCATGGTGCTCAGTTTGCGCTCTTTCCTTTGAATGGGTATGCGAGTTGACCGAGAAAGGTTTCGGGGATCTTCTCGACGACGCCGAAAGTCTCTGGTAATCGACCTTCCGGCATATAAAAAGTGCCGAAAATAAGGTCTATGAAGCTGAAGTTGGGGGCAAAGTTTCGCTCGCCTCCCTCTTCCGGTTTGGTGTGGTGGAACCGATGAAAGACCGGACTTGCAAATATGTATCTAAGTGGGCCGAACGTCCAGTTGAGGTTTGCGTGAACCATGCCAGCATAGAAGACGTCGAAAGGAAAACGCAGAATATATACGATAGGGGAAAAACCCAAGGCAAAGACAAGCGTACCAGCGAGGATAGAATGCGCGAGCATGTTGACCGGATGAAAGCGGACCCCGGAAAGCCAATCGAGATCTTCGGGTGCGTGGTGTATTGAATGGAATTTCCATAAGGTTCTGCCGTGGAAAAGTCTGTGTGAGCCATACTCAGCAAGGTTCAGGAGAAGTATTGAGATGAAAAATTGTAAAACGAGCGGAATATGTACAAAAAGCTCCAAGCCGTGCTGGGTAAATTGTCTGGCCTCAAGTGCGTTCAGGAAGAATATAAAACTTATACCAACGAGTGCCCACTGGGTTATCTGGACGTAAATAAGTGGGATCAGAAACCAATAGATAGCATCGACGCGAATTCCTTTACGCAAAAGTCGCTGGCCACGAATATTGGGGTACAACTGAGACAGTAATGAAAACAAGCCAAAAGACATTATGAAGGCGAATACGTAGACTAGGAGCATTCTTATGTCGAGTGCGTAGTGGAACATATCTTTAGGTTAGCATATCGTGCGTTTGCTGTTAATGAATGAGCTGTGCAGTGTATGATGAGTTTATGATTGCATTTCTCAAGAAATATGAGCTTGTTGTTAATTTAGTGCTCGCAATGTTGTGGGTGATATTCGCATATCGGCAACTGGGTGCTTTTTTTGCAACTGGCAACTGGGCATTCGCGTTATTTTGTATATCAGAAAGTCTGCAGGCTTTCTTTTTTGCTTTTCGCTCTAAAGCAAAGGATGTCTCAGCAAATCCCTTCGCATGGGTGGTCGCAATAGGCGGTACATGGGCGGCACTTTCATTTACGCCTGGTGGGTGGGTGATTTGGCGAGGGGGTCCGGAGCTTCTTGTTTTTGGAGTTATGATGCAGGTTGCCTCAACACTTTCTCTCAATCGTAGCTTTGCTATTGTTGCCTCGCTTCGCTCTGTGAAGACGAGTGGCATGTATCGAGTTGTACGACATCCGATGTATTCAAGCTACAGCGTTTCATTGTTGGGGTATCTATTGTTCAATGCAAGCATTCTCAATTTGTTCTGCTTTATTGCGACACTGATTTATTTTTATTTCCGCATCGAAGAAGAGGAAAAGCTTTTGAGTAGTGACGAGCACTATAGGGCATATCGACAAAGGGTACAATATCGGATTTTTCCTTTGATCTATTAAATTTAGACGGTACATTCAACAATATATTGCAACACCTGTATCACGATAGAATACCTCAACCGGTGTTAATCCGCCAAGTCGCTTGCGTGGACGAGTGTTTATGA
>JAYTUL010000017.1:0-10406 GCA_043744555.1 bacterium
GGAGTTGCGATCATTGGAGGCTATGACAAAAAGTTTCAGATCTTCGTGCTCAATTCCGGTGTCTTTGATGTGACCACAATAGAACAAAAATTATTGCAAAAGAACGCCGCGCAAAGCCAACCCACAAATTCACCAATTGATCCCACAGCCGAGGCCGGAGTATCTGCCGCGAGTAATGAGCAAGCAGCCGACAGCACGGGTGGTACAGCAGCCACAGCAACCCCTAAATTATGGAGCACTGTAGTAGGCACAAGCACAAAGGCAGCGGCAAAAAACGGCCCAAGCTTCATGTCGCTCGCAATGAAAAAGGTCAAATATAAACAAAGCGCAGAAGTTACTAATGTTGACGGCTACATCAATACCGCCAGTGCCCCGATCACCATAGGTCAGTTCAAGGGCAAGTCAGTTGTGCTCGTGGATTTCTGGACTTATAGCTGTATCAACTGCCAGCGCACTCTTCCGTACGTGACTGCATGGTATGGTAAGTATAAGGATCAGGGCCTCGTCATTATTGGCGTACATACACCCGAGTTCGCATTCGAACATTTGCAAAAGAATGTGGAAGATGCGACAGGCAGATTCAATATCAAATATCCTGTTGTGCTCGACAACAACTACGCGACGTGGAATGCATTTGGTAATCAGTTCTGGCCAAGAAAATATCTCGTCGATATCGATGGCTATATCGTGTATGACCATATCGGAGAAGGTGAGTACGATAAGACTGAGCACGCAATTCAAGAAGCACTTAAGGAGCGTAATGCACGACTCGCGACGAATGTGGATGTTTCAACAGATGTCACCAAGCCCGTAAATGTCGTCACTATGGGCGAGGTCGCAAGCCCCGAAACCTACTTCGGCGCCAATCGCAACGAATTCTTGAGTAACGGACAGGCAGGAAAAGATGGCGAGCAGAATTTCACTTTGCCCCAAACTTTCGAACGCAACAAGCTGTATCTTGCGGGACAGTGGAACATTGCTGCAGAGTTCGCAGAAACGAGTGCGACGGTTGGCTCTGGTACTGTAGGAAATGACCTCGTCGATTATCGCTACAAAGCCAAGAACGTTTACTTTGTGGCAGGAGCAAAGGATAAGCCCGTCACCATGGAGGTCTTGCGCGATTCAAAGCCGCTTGAGAAAGGTTATGCCGGAGCGGATGTGTTCTATAAAGATGGCAAGAGCTACGTGACCATAATCGGCAATAGACTCTACAAAATAATAGAAGATAGCGCCGCGGGGGAGCATTTGTTGGAATTTATAATTTCCACTCCAGGGCTGCAAGCCTACACATTCACCTTCGGCTAAAACTTCCAGATTTGGCGCACTACACCACCAAGAGTACTTCCATTTTTCTAAGTTGAGTACAACAAAGAAAAATTGGTCGCCCGTCCCTCCCTCGGGGGGTTCGGAAGCAGTAGTCTACACCACCAAGAGTACTTCGATTTTCAAAAAGGATTACCTTTAAGAAAATCTGGTCGCTACAGCTTCTCGAACACCCCCTCGGTGCAGGACACCACTTCGAGTACTTCCAAATTTATACTCGCTTAGCTCGTTAAATTTTAGGTCGCTTCGGATTGCATCCAAATCTGAAAGTTTTATGAGTCTACTCATGCCAAAAGCGAGGCCGGGGAGGTAGATGCATATCCCACAAACATTCCGCAAAGAAGAAAAAGCCCCTTGATGTTATCTTGGGTCTATCTTCGAGTAAAATTCATCATGAGGATGCATGATTCTAGAACCAGAGTTATAATTATGGTGCTAATTTAGCCACTATAATTAAAATGACTATGGACGAAAATCAAGCAGGAAATCAAGGCGAAAATACAGCAGCCTCAACAAACGAAACAGTGAGTACCGGAGGTGCTAAAACTCAATCAGCACAATCAGACATGAAGGCAGCCGCAGATAGAGCAAAGGCAGCGACCGTAGGATTCAAATTCGATAATTTGTTCGCAGGGCGCATCGATAACATCAATTATCTTTATGCTGCCGTCGGTTCGATCGTTCTCGCCTTCATTTTTGAAATGATACCCATAATAGGATTCTTGGTCAGCCTCATTTTCCTTGTTATTGGACTTGGTGTATCAGCAAGGAGATTCCACGACATTGGTATCTCGGGATGGGCATCACTACTCTTGTTGTTTCCACCCCTCGGGCTATTCGGAATCATCTATCTTTGCTGGAAGCAAGGCGACGGTGGAAGCAATGCGTATGGTGCAGCACCTGACCCTAAACGTGATCTCTTCAAGGCGATCCTCAACACTTAAGAATCAGTATTTATCGCAAAGGATAAATAATAAATAATATTTTCATGTCAAAAGATTTTCTACTTTCGGTCGGCGCCTCACTCTTATTTGTGTTCATAGCATCCGTGGTGGGAGCAAATATCGAGGACGAACGTTCGTATTGGCTTGGTGTTTTGGGTGTGATACTGGCTTGGAATATTCTCATATATATTCTTTCGCAACGCGGTAGTAAAAATAATACGTGATGCACGCGCTTTCATTCACGGCGTTCAATTTACTCGAGGGCAGCTTCTGGTTAAGCTGTGGTGGTATGTCGCTTGCGGGTAAGCACTTGCACGTCCTAGATAAACAACAGTTCTGGAATTTTCTTGCCTTGGATTTCTCTCTTTTTGGTATATCAGACTACGTCGAAGCATATTATCCTTTAACATTTCTTGATCATGGTGGCGAATGGCTATTTGCGTGGAAAATACTCTGCATACTCGGGCTCGTCTGTTGTTTGGTATATTACATTGTGCAGAGAATTAAAAAATAACCTTACGATATGAAAAATGAAAACAGCCAAATTGCAGTATTCGGCGGAGGCTGTTTCTGGTGTGTGGAAGCAGTATTTAAAATGCTCAAGGGTGTCACCAAGGTAGAGCCAGGCTACGCAGGCGGCACCATAGAGAATCCTACCTACGAAGAAGTATCAGGCGGGCGCACTGGGCACGCAGAGGTCATTCATATCGAATATGACCCGTCGCAGGTGAACTATGACGATCTTATGACGGTGTTTTTCGGCTCGCATGATCCAACAACCATGAACCGTCAAGGTGCCGATGTCGGCACCCAGTATCGTTCGATAATTCTCACCACTACCCCCGAGCAAGAGTCAGAAGCGAAAGCGTTCATCAAAGAGCTGAATGGATCAAATACGAATGGGGCACCTATTGTGACCGAGGTAGAACCCTTGACCAAGTTCTACTCTGCCGAGAACTACCATCATGATTATTACGCCAACAACCCGAATCAAGGTTACTGTGAAATCATAATCAATCCGAAGCTCGAGAAAGTGAAGGCGAAATTTGCCGAGCTGTTGAATGACGTATCTAAACAGAAGTAGTATTATTGCACAATTAACGAAGACTGCGAATTTCCTGAGTCGCAACAAGAATCTCAGTCAGAGAATGAGGTAAGTGTATTTTTTGAACAAAACAGATACTTATCTCTTGATACGCTGGGTGCGTCTTTTCTCAATTAGAAAATCAAACAGGAATGTATAGAATCTTTTGAGAGGTTTATTGGAGATATAATAAAAGGTGACGCATATCTTGAAAGACATATGGCTGTATTTGACTCGAACGGTACTATCCATCGTCTTAAAACAGACCAAGGAATTTATGATATGGAGGTCGCGATATTATTGTTGTGCGGAGCAGATTACCTGGGTCGTGATCTAGCATATCGATTGGGTGTTGACGAGTTGGGTTCGAAAGCTATGAATAAAAAAAGTTTTAAAATACCTCCGTTCGGAGTTACTCATAAATGCGGCTACGCTGGATAATCAAGCTAAACAAAAAAGCAATATATACGACAAAAAATGAAATGTCCGAAGCATAATGAAAGCAAAGTTCGCCGAGATTTTAAACGACGAAAGTAAGCATAAATAACATGCGGCCCCACCACATTTTTCATACACTTGACAGATATACTAAAATAGTTTATGCTATAAAAGCCTTGATAACGATTTGAAAGGAGTGAATATGGCAGAACTAGGACAGATGCAGGAGGCCATGCTTAGGGCCGGACTTGCGAGCAAAGAACAGGCTGAATCTTCGGCACAAGCAGTAGATCCTGTTATCGGAGGTTTACTCGAACTGCAAGAGCTCGACAACAGACTCCCCAAAGAGCTGAGGTCTGGAGGACTAAACGTATTTTTAATCATATCATACTTACGTTGTGGAGATACCACATCGGCCGTTAAAGTGATCAGAGGGATCCGAGATGAAAAGCTGAGGCAACTTGCAGAGATCGAAAACTCGAAATCACGTTCCTAAACCTTGTACCTTAGAAAGGAAATCGTATGACACAGTACTAAAACGCCGCCCTGAAAAGGACGGCGTAATTTTTATGCTAAAATGATTATATGGACGATAAAAAAATAGAAATCACCGAAGAGGAATGGAAGGCTAAATTAACCCCCGAGCAATACAAAGTCTTACGCGAAAAGGGGACTGAGGCACCTGGCAGAGGCAAGTATGTGCATGAACACAGAGAAGGAACATACAAATGCATGGCCTGCGGAAACCCGCTATTCGTTTCTGGCGCCAAGTTCGATTCAGGTACCGGTTGGCCGAGCTTTGATCAGGCGCTCGAGGGCGCGGTCAAGTATGAGCATGACAACAAATACGGCATGACTCGCACCGAAGTACTTTGCGCAAAATGCGACTCACATCTCGGTCACGTCTTTGATGACGGCCCTGAATCTACTGGTAAGCGTTTCTGTATGAATTCTGTCTGCTTAGAGCTCGATGAGAAGAAATAATTTTGGAGGAATATTAGGAACTATCATTAGATTGTCGCAGGGGCAAAGCCGACTTAGTCTGAGAAGAAAGTAGTACAGAGGGTACATGCCCACCATCCGTTTCGTAAAGTTCCGGAAAAAGTTTTCCAAGAGGCCACTGTGTCGAGTTCGTTCCGCTTGTACTCTTCGAGCCTGAGTGCCCTATGGTGATATTCAATCTGCGTGTTCGTACAGCGAATGGCAAAATTGTGACCTATCGCCCGCGTATTCGTATTTGCAACAATGCACTCCTCGAGGGAGTCGTGGGTGTAGAGCAGTGTCTTACCGCATCAGGCGCAGAATCCTCGCGGTGAGAGCGTTCTTCGCCGAAAAACAAACATCTCAAGTTATAGAGTTGTTTTTTGTCCATTGAATGAATCTATGTCTGATGTTATGATATGCCTATGAACGAACCAGAGTTAGACCAGTCCACTCAGATGCTGCTTCAATTTGCGGGAGAGCAAAATCTTACGCATACGATATGGGCACTTTCACCCGAACAAAAGAAATCACATTTATATAAACAGCTGGGTGAACAGCGCTACCTCTCAGCGCTCCGCTCTGGCGGTATCGACAATGCTGAAATGACCAAACAAGCATTCACAATAGATCCATATTTTTTGAAGTCTCGCATAGTGACAGAAGCCGCCATTGCTGGATTCAATAACTCGGTCGATCTCAAGCATTATAAAAATGCAAAAAAGATCAAAGAGATTATGGGACTCCCAGATGAGTTTGTTATCCCAGAAAGTGAAGGTGTTGAGGTGTCCGCTTTACCCGAGGGTTCTCCAATATAGGATTCGCCGCCCGCCCACAGCGCCATATAAACACTTTGAGTAAATATTTCGTAACAGTATGTGACCAGTGGCTTTTGTTGTAATATATTACGGCGTGGCATTCTTAATATAGATACACCCATGCAATTATAAATTGGAGCTAGCCATATATGGACATACTCATCATGTTGATGAAGAAATCGATGAGGTGATTCGTGAACGACTTCGAAAAGTATTACGAGAAAATGCACCCACGTTCAGTGTCACGAGATTGAGAGCGTAGTTTAAAGTATCTTCAAGGGTCTGAAAGACCTGGACATCTGTTTCAACTCGGACTCCCTCGGCGTATGCTTTATTCCAACTGGCTTCTAGTAACAGAGAAAAACGGCACTTGTTATAGTTTTTTTGTACTATCGATACTATGGGTTTCTCTGTTATTATATATAAGTATATTCACTAATGTTTTTTTATGGATACCGATGTACCAATAGGAAGTATAAGCAAAGGCGTAGATACCGAATCGATAATGGGTAGCATTGAAGCGCAAGAAAAATTTGTTTTCCCACTTACCGGAGACAAAGCCAAGACTTTTTTACAAGAATGCGGGCTCATTTGGAATCCCGACGAACAGCTCTATCACTCTCTTGTTGACGGTGCAAAATGGCAGATAAGTGAGGTGGGGGACGGCACTACTCTTGTCGCGCTTATGCCCGCAGTCGCCGGCGCACCGTGTGTGATGAGTGTCGATGCAGTGGAAGCGATCAATGGCATTTATTTTGGCGCAGATGAGCTCGAGGCAGAGAACGTGCGCTTAAATGGACTCGAACTTGATTCTCCTCTAGGTAAAAGTATGGATCTTACTTCAACATAATATGAACGAAGAAAATCGCAGTCATACGTTGATAGAAGTGTCATCCGAAGGAGTTGCAATAGTAAAGGACAGCCAAGAAACAGGTGAGTTCATAAATCGATACCTCGATATCAACATTAAAGCATTCGACCCGAGAGCGAGCGACGAAGAGCGCAGTGTTGTCGCAACTGAGATACTCGAACTTCATCGCATGCTCGAAGATGGTACAGGTCTCTCGCCAGACTTTGTTCTCGACATGCGCGCACAACTCAAGCGTATTGAGACAGGTTTTGTGTTCGTAAAGAAACTTGAACATGCCGTGCGTACACTTGAACGAGAGTCGGCAGGAGGAATATTGGTTCCGCATGTCTATCGCAATACCGTTCAGATTTTTCAGGAAGCGCTTGCTTCTGGCGTGAATGAATCGATCATCGACTATTTTAAACCCTACGTCGACGAATATTTGAGACGCGCACGATCTCTACAGGGGAGATAAAAATGTTCCTACTTTTTCTTGCGGGATAATCTTCTTCGGAAGGCACATGCTTCGATTATTCCTGCAAGATGATCAGTGCATTCATGAATTATTTAACCTCCCTTTGGGTTAAATACCCCGCCAGCTTGCTGCGGGGTTGTTCATTTTCGGTACATTGTGAATTGCGACCTAAATTTTAATGACCAAAGGGAATATAAAATTGGAAGTGCACTGGAATTTCTATTACATGGGCCGACCTAAATTTTAATGACCGAAGGGAGCGATCAAAAATTTCATCGAGCAACCCAATTCTTCTTGGTGGTAATACACTTAAAAGAATGCGAGTGCCTACGGCTCTAGAGTGATAAAATTTGGAAGTACACTTATGTTGATGAAATTTGATGCGACTTTATTTTCTTATGAACTTTGTGAATTAAAAAACAAGAAGCACTCCCGTGGTGTACTCGCGTGGTGCATTTCATTTTCTCAACAGTTTGAACTTCACACAAAGCGAATTCATACGATATATCGTATGAAAGTAAGACAGTTCAAGTAGAAAGTATGAGGATGGGTCAGAATGAAGAATCTTAAAAAAAGACACCCCCGCACTCCGCGCGGGAGTGTTCATTGAGTATGTGGCTTCGGCTCACTTGGTGTCAATCGCTCTATACGTAGTATAATGTCCCTAATGAGTCTAAAAGAGAGCCTAAGATCAGAGTTGAACGTTGCCGCCCCTCATCATGCCTACCTTATTGTGGGGGAAAGGGAGGGTATCGTCGCCGAATTAAAGACGATGCTTGAGGAAGATGGTTTTGTCGTTAAGGCAAACGCAGATTTTCATCTTTACGAACATGACGCCTTTTTGCTCGAGCATGCACATGAACTAAGGCGCGAGCAGGCAATGCATGCGAGCGTGGGAGGACGTAAGATATTCGTCGTTGCATTCAATACCATTATGAGTGAAGCGCAGAACGCACTTCTTAAGACACTTGAAGAACCAACCGAAGGCACCAAATTCTTCTTCATTACCCGCAATGGTGAGATTCTCTTTCCGACCGTGCGCTCGCGTATGCAGGTGATACGCATTCTAGAAGTTGAAACCAATTTTGCAAGTATTGATTCGGGTATTTTATTCCTGGCGGCTTCGATCCCAGAAAGATTGAAACAGATCGAGCGCTATACCAAGGCGAAAACAGATGACAAGCCGCGCGCCAAAGAAGAAGCACGTGTCTTTCTTATTGCGCTCGAACTGGCTACCTATGCAAAAGGGGAGAACATGCGCTATGCAATAGCACTCGAAGACATACTCACTGCAAAGCGATTTCTCTCTGACCGCTCTCCGTCTGTGAAGATCCTTCTCGAACATTTGGCGCTTACAATTCCCACGGAGGAAAAGGAATAAAAAAAGTAAAACAAAATTCATATAAATAAACACACTCCCACATTGCTGCGATGGTTGGATTTGCGTTATTTGAGACGATTCACTATTTTGTTTTTTAGCTTTCGTCCTTTTGTGTTGAGTAATCGGTGATGCTTTTTCCCAAAGTGTTTGAATCCATTTGTGAAGAGGGGTGTAAGCACTTCTCTGACGATGTCGCTTAATGTTGCGATAACAAATGCTTCCGCGGACTCCTTCATGATGGACCTACTTAAGGTCTGTTGTTGTTATGAGAAACACGAGATCATTCTGCGCTAGAATTATAACATGGATTATAAATATAGCAAGTAATTAAAAAACTATATCTCGACTCTTCTTTTTGCTACACTTATCTCAATTAGGGTGTTTATTTCTCCCTAGCTTACTATTCGCTATTCCCATTTTTATGTACAATTTCACCCCATTTAAAGCTCACGTTACCGAAGTCGAAGAATGGTTCAAAAAAGAGCTCTCGCTACTACGTACTGGGCGCGCCACTTCCGTTATTCTCGATTCAATAAATATCGATTCATATGGGTCACAAACCCCCATAGCGCATGTGGGTAGTATCTCGATGGAAGACGCTCGCACACTTCGTGTTGCTCCTTGGGATAAGTCTCAGATAAAAGCAATCGAGGGTGCCATCCAGAAAGCCAACCTCGGACTTTCAGTAACGACCGATGATGCAGGTTTGCGCGTAATATTCCCAGAACTTACTGGAGATCGCCGCCAGCAGATAATCAAACTCCTTAAAGATAAACTCGAAGACGCACGTATCTCGCTACGAAAGGAGCGCGAAGAGGTGCTCAATGATTTTAAGCGTCAAGAAAAAGAAGGCGAAATGTCCGAAGACGATCACTTCAAGTCCAAAGAAGAGTTGCAAAAGCATGTTGATGCGGCAAATCATAAATTCGATGAGTTGGCAGCTAAGAAAGAGACTGAGATTAGTTCATAAGTTCATTTGTCCATGATTTCATGATCTCATGATTAGCGGCAAACGATCTATCCGTCCTAATTGGCAAAAGCGCAACATAATGGTGATCGATATCACAATTATCTTGTTTTTTGTTCTCGCTATCGTGGGTATGGTAATGGGTTACAAACAGTACGATAACACACACAAGGTATTCGGGGATGGCACCTCAAGTACAGAAGTAATAAGCGAAGCTATGGAGCGTAGTTTGCATGGCAGCGGCTCAGGGAGGAGCAGATTCACTTCTTCCGCGCAACCTCAGTTTGGTGGCGCGGATAGTGCATCCTCCACAACGACGACCTCTGATGAGCTTTTTTTCTCAGGCAGTTTGAGTGCGACAAGTGGCACAAGTGTAAATGATTTGTCATCAGGTGGAGTATCAGAAGACGAAAGGGTGAGATTTAAAGACGTGACAACTAAAGCATATAAAAATTTGCGCCTAGGTTTCGTCATGGAGATTCCTGTGAATTGGCACTTATATTATGAATATTCCGACGAAGTGCTGTTTGTAAGCGATGCGGTCACACAGGGAACGAGTGTCGATGACGTGCGCCATACCCAGAAAGCGATGTGGCTGTCTGTGGGCGTCTCATGCCAAAGTGGCGCCGCGACTTCGACCTCATTTGCACTCTTAAATGCAAGTACAACACCGACGCGTGAACGCTATGCTTGTGTCCCGCCGCTTAAGATAAATATGGGTTTGCGAGGCGATCAGCCGAATTTACTTGATCACCAAGCATTCTTGCTCGACATCGCACGCACCGTATACCCGATAGTAAAGGACCCCGCGACAGGCCGCGGGCATTGAATGCGCTCAAAGACTCGCTCTATAGCGCCGCGAGCGGCGTGCATTCAACCCTTGCTTCGTCGTCGGGCTATGGAATAAGAATTCCAAGCCACTCCCAATTTAATCATCACTAGGGTACTTCAAAATTTCAGTACTCGCAGACTCTATGAAATTTTTGGTCGCTCCCTTTGGTCATTAAAATTTAGGTCGGCACATGGAATAGGAATTCCAGTGCACTTCCAATTTTATATTCCCTTTGGTCATTAAAATTTAGGTCGGCACATGGAATAGGAATTCCAGTGCACTTCCAATTTTATATTCCCTTTGGTCATTAAAA
>JAYTUL010000018.1:0-10283 GCA_043744555.1 bacterium
GTTTGCTATTCATACGTTTGAAATTGAAAGCGAGCTTTTAATAACAACGTATTTTATCAGTTTGAGGGGTCAAAAAGACCTATTTGGTACTATATGCCCCTTTTTCTTTACCAGTGAACAGTTTCTTCGTGTAGCGAGCGATAATCAAGACAGACTCGAGCGTAGTCGTGTCGCACTCCTGCTCGACGCCATCATAGAGTTCTTGCCCCAAAATGCTGATAGTGCGTATGTCAACACACGACTCAAGGCACTTGCTAAAGAGAACGAAACCATCAGCAATTTCGAGATAATCATCCCAAAGGCTTCCGCAACAGGCACCGATGCTGTGATGAGCTATCAGGTCTTTGCCTCGCTCAACGAAGATCATATTGGTAAAGAACTACAGCCTGACGAGATAACCGACATATTAATGAGGCTTGCGCGCGCTGATGAGACACAGGCGTATGCAATGGGCTACTCAAACTATAAAGGTCGATATTGGAAATCAGTGCGCTCCTTTAAGGGGCTTTCGGGTAATAATTCTGACTATATTGTCGTCGACGTATCTATGGCCCAAGCAGACGCACTCTCACGTCATAATATTCAAAATGCATACCTCGTTCTTGCGGGTATTATTTTCCTCATCATTATCCTTTTGGCAAGACAGGCACGTATCATCGACTATGCGACACTATATGCGCGCCTGAAAGAAGTCGATCAAATGAAAGACGATTTCGTTTCGATGGCAGCGCATGAGCTGCGCTCACCCCTTACGGTCATTCGTGGTTACGTTGAACTTGTAGGGGATACGGTGGGGCTAAATGATGAAAGCAAAGCTCACCTGAAGAGTATTGATCAAGCAGCAGTAAGACTCTCGGCCCTTATCGGCGACATTCTCGATGTGGCCAAGCTGCAAGAGGGTCGCATGTCGTTTAAATTTGTAGCAGTCGACGTATCGGGTGAGATAGAAGCGATAGTCGATTCGTACAAGAAGCCGGCGACAGACAAGGGTCTAGAGATAAGTTATGACAAGAAACCTCTCCCTGCTATCTCCGTGGATATCGACCGCTTCCGACAAGTGCTTATAAACCTCGTGGGAAATGCAGTGAAGTATACCCCGAGCGGGGAAGTGAAAGTAATCACAAGTGCTATAGGTGGTATGCTCGAGATCCGAGTCTCGGACACCGGTATGGGTATATCAGCCGAAGACCAGCAGAAACTTTTCCAGAAATTCTATCGCGTTAAAAACGAAGAAACAAAACTCATCACCGGCACCGGTCTAGGACTTTGGATCACTACAACAATGGTCAAAAGCATGAAGGGAACTATCTCTGTCGAGTCTATCAAGGGTAAGGGCACTGACTTCATTCTCAGCTTCTCGGTAATAAGATAAAAAACGCCCTTCATAAAAATGAGGGGCGCGTGTTCAGGCGATGATCTTCCGAGTGATGCGGTGTGGCGGAGTGCCATAGAAAACCGGTTCGAAGTAATGGCGCTCGGTCATGCTTTTGATTCGGAGTATATTTTTGGGGACACTGACCCCGTCTTCTTTTGCGATGAGTATTGCCTCGTTTGCAAGCGAAAGCGTCTGTTCGACATTCGCTTGGTGGTACGCCAAGACGATTTGCGATGCTATTTCCATAAGGCGTCTCTTTGTCGCAAAATGACGAAGATTATCTACCTCAGTCGGAAGCACTGCGTGCTCCATCGCTCTGGAACTCCTCGCACTACGAAGAATATTAAGTGCAGTGCCATATGAGCCTTCGCTTAAGGCCGCCATTGCGCTTTCAAGTGCTTGTGCGACTGATGAATCTTGGAAGATCGGAATTGCATTGGCACAGTCAAAGATACCGACAATCACGAAAGACAGTAGAACTCGTAGGACGTTCATGGAGGCTCCTTGGGGTTGATAAAGAACTATATTAACTAAACCATGTAGGGAATTTATGTCAAATGAACTCAGCCAGCTTCAGTTATGCGCGGAAAGAAAGAAGTTTTTAGTCTCTATTAGGGTAAATACCCCGCAAGCTTGCTCCAAGAATATTTTGAGAGGAGCTCGACTTGATACCCCGTCAACTTGCTGCGGGGTTGTTCATTGCGTATATCAAAATTGTCAAAATTGAATTTTTGAACTTTTGATTCATAATAAGTATCGAAAGTGCTATTTCCTTCCGAGGAGTGCGTAGCAGTCAGACTAAATGTTCAGTTCATAAATGAGATCACGATGCTTTTTCAAATATCGAGCGAAGTGCAGGCTCGAGCTTGATGGCGTGCACGGAATTGAAACCGTGGTTGTCCCTGACGCAAGGGGAAAGAATGTGATGGTCATAAAGTATATGGCAAGTTCGCACTACTACAAGAAAAACTGACATCGCCAGGCATTTATACCATCCCCAATTAACCAACAGGCAGCTTCTCCAAGGGCACCCCTTTCAAAGCCAAGAGGCGCCCTTAGCCTGTTGCCGAAGAGTTATTGGAAGATGGTATTACTTTATACTACGCTGTAAACTAGAGTCGCGTTTCTATTTTTTATTTCTGTTGCTTCGGCAAATCCAATGCGTAGGAGTGCTGGTCGATAGGCATCCATCCGATGCTCATCACCCTGCACCCAGAGTTGCTCGCATCCGAGCTCTTTTAAGCGTGGGAGTAGGTCTTTCAGGTAACGATACGCTACCTGGAGACCCTCGATAGACCCATTGCCTGTAATAGGAAGCTTGTTTGGGGTAAACTTTTCAAAATATGTATCGTTCAACTCGCTACGAAGTACTGTCTCTTCAGGAGAACGCACATTAATAGAAAAACGGAATATTGTCGGCTGCTCATTATCGGCACGAACAAAGACCTCGACCTCACCTCCGTTTGTTAGCACGAAAGTCTCGCGTTCAACGAAAGTTCGCGGGCTAGCGTCTTCTTCCGGTTGAGTGCCCGCTTCTGTTTGATGCTCCTGACTCATGGCATTGATGGTACTACATGTCAGTTTCAAAGGCTACTTTCTGCCTTCGAGTGCGTAGCGGAGAGTTTCTGCGTCTGAGTATTCAAGTTCTGTGCCTGTCGATAGTCCGCGACCGAGGGTGGTCACGCTTATAAGGTGAGTATTTGTGGTGGGGGCAATAGTCTCACGCACATATTCTGCGGTGTGCTCGCTTTCGGGCGTGACTGCACAGGCAAGTATTATTTCTTTGATATCCATCGACTCAGCTTCGATAAGTTGCATAAGATCGTTGATACGGATCTTCGATGCGGGGTTCTTTTCAAGTATAGGGAGAATACCACCGAGAATAAAATAGGTACCTTGATACGTGCCGCTGCGCTCTATAGCTTCGAGATCCGAATCTTTTTCGACCACCATGAGAGTATTGTGATCGCGTGTCTCATCGCTACATATCGTGCATCGGTCAGGGGCAGCAGGAAACTTTTTTGTAAAATAGCGGTGGCATCTATTGCACTGCATGATGGCACCTTCGAGGGATTCTATCGCGCGAATGAGTTCGTTGATGTAACTCTTGTTCTGCTTCAAAAGGAAATAGACAAAACGGCGTGACTGGCGCGAGCCGATCCCAGGAAATTCCGCAAACAATGAAGCGAGTTTAGAAATAGAATCCATATTGAAAGTGAGTGTCGTAAAGAAGCAGAGCTTCTATTGATCCTCGTTCTTTAAAATACATCAAAAGCTTCGTCAGCTCCACCCCCACGGCCTTTCTCTATTTCACGGAATGTTGTGTGCTTGTCGTCAAAGAAGAGCTCTATGAGGCCTGTAGGGCCGTTACGGTGCTTTTCTATCATGATCTCGGCAATACCTGGCCTGTCTGAAGGTTGGTCTTTGTTGGCTTTATCTTCGCGATGGATGAACATGACGACATCGGCATCTTGCTCAATGGAACCTGAGTCACGAAGGTCGCTTAGGCGCGGTCTGCCTCCGCGTTGCTCAACCGCACGAGAAAGCTGAGACAGGGCAAGTACAGGCACATCAAGGTCCTTTGCGAGGCCTTTAAGTGAGCGCGAGATCTCGGTGACCTGCTGCACCATCGAGTCGGTCGAACGCATCGGCGTCATGAGCTGGAGGTAGTCGACAACCACAAGGCCTAAGTTGTGTTCGCTTTTCATGCGGCGCACAGCGGAGCGCATGTTCATGATATTGATACCAGCCTGATCGTTGATGAAGATTGGTGCTTTAGAAAGTCTGTCCAAGCCTTCGCGCAAATATGCAAACTCATGATCTTTGGAAAGTTGACCGGTACGCAAACGCCACGCATCGACGGAACTTTCGGCGGCAAGCATACGGTCGATCAATTGTTGTGAACTCATTTCAAGAGAGAAGATGCCGACAGGTACGCCATGCTCGACTGAAGCCTTGCGAGCGATGTCGAGTGCGAGCGATGTCTTACCCATTGATGGGCGAGCTGCCAAGATGATGAGGTCTGATTTCTGTAATCCTGAGAGGAGTTTGTCTAAGCTTGGGAATCCTGTCGGAACTCCACGAAGGCCATCTTTGTTCTCATGGATCTTTTCGATTCGCGTCCATGCCTCTACTAGCGCGTCTTTAATATTTTGAATACCGGAGCCGGAAGAAATGTTTGTTACTGAATATATCTTGCTTTCTGCGGCGTCGAGTATCTCTTCGAGAGCAAGTTCTTCCTGATAACCGAGCTCAGATACCTGTTCGGCGGTGCGGATAAGCTCGCGCAGGACGTGCTTTTTGTAAACTGTCTCAGCGTAGTACTTGGCATTTGCAGAAGAAGGGACAATACCGGCTAATTCGGCAAGATAAGTGCGGCCCCCTATAGATTCAAGCTGAGATTTCTCCTCAAGCCGCATCGCGAGCGTGAGCATGTCGATAGGTTCGCGCTTGCGATGAAGATCGAGCATCGCTTCATAGATGACACGATGCTTTTCTGCATAGAAAGATTCTGACCGAAGAATATCATTGATATCGTAGAGTGAATCGGTGCGAAGCATGATGGCGCCGAGTAGCGCTTGCTCAGATTCGAGGTGTTGGGGCGGGAGGCGGAGTCCTGTGGTTGGCAAATATGGGCTTTTCATGTAGTGATATGTATTTTTAGATTTGTCTTCCTCCTTACAGGAGCAGTACATCTTTGCTCAAAATCTATGTATCAAGTATTTTAGCATGCTTATCTCGAGAATGAGAAAGTGATGAAGTTGGAGCATTCTGGGGGTAAGCTGTGCACAAATTTCGCATGAAAGGGGATTATGTGAGAAGATACTAGCTATGGACAAACAGCAAAATATTCAGGTGGTCATCCTTGCTGGAGGAAAAGGTACGCGCATGCTTCCACTTACTGAAACCAAACCGAAACCAATGCAATTAGTTTCGGGCAGAAATCTTATTGAATGGAAACTCGAAGCAATCCCTGAGGAGACAAAGGAAGTCATCATCGTTGTTGGACATCAAGGTGAGCAGATCGAAAAATACTTTGGTGACGAATGGCGCGGATTTGGTGCTAAGATGCGCATTAAGTATGTGAATCAGGAAGAGCTTAACGGTACAGCAGGTGCACTTTGGGCTGCAAAGGACCTTTTGCACGATCGTTTCTTGGTCATGATGGGCGACGACCTCTACGGACGCGAAGATATACTCAAAATGACCAAACACGACTTGGCAGTCTGCGTCGCTCAGGTGGCAGAGAAAGAGGTTGGTGGGGAAATGATCGCTAATTCAGATGGAACTTTCAAGAATATACTGGAAGAAAAACATTTTGTGGAAACAGGGCTTATGAATACAGGTATGTATATTCTCGATCGACGAATATTTGACCATAAGCCCATGGCGATAGGAGTGTCCACAAAGGAATTCGGCTTGCCGCACACACTTGTCGAACTAGCTAAAGTTGATCCGGTTGCTATGGTGCATGCAAGCAAGTGGTTACAGGTCACTACCCCTGAAGATCTTTTGAGCGCAGAGGACTTTGTCAGAGATAATGGTTGACAAACATCAGGAATACTGTGTTATTTAATACAGGTAGATCCCTAAATTCACCCACTTATATTTTCTTCTACGAACACATGATGAGCTTTGGATGAAAGACGTCACATTTGTCATCCTGCTGAAGGCTATGTCACCACCTGTGCGGGTGATGACCGACAAAGCCAGATGGAGCTCCTGCGTCTTATGATCCATGCCGAGGAATATCCGTACATATGTGCGATCATGATCTTTTGCCAACACGAAGTGCGCCAAGTCATCGTCTGGTAAAACTATCAGACCCGCGCAAAAACCTTTTCCCTGCAGTGGTTTTTTCACATACATCGGTGAGTACACACAATTATCTATCTTGCAGAAACCCATTGCCATGCTAGCGTAAGTACAGATTGTAATTTTCAAGGAGTTCAAAATGAATAACAAAGCTCTTGGCATGCTTTTGCCTTTCGCTTGTCTTTTCTTTGCAAGCCCGCAAATTTCTGCAAAGATCAATGAATCTCCACACGCAAAAAAAGGTGTTCATTGCGGAAGCCGCGGACACTGTACTCGGGTGCATACCACGCCCCCGCCACGACGTTACCTTGGCTCATTCAGCGGAGGACCACTGGACGGTTCGTACTTCGATCGCGAAAAAAGTCTCGCACATGAGAATCTCGTTGCCGACGAGCTCAAGTTACCACGCTTTCAAAAGCTCGATGACATCGTTCTTGCACATCCTTTCTTGAGTATTGTGCCGCTTGAGACCGATACCTACTTTGTGGATGATAACGTTGTCCCCGACAGGCGGTACTTGCAAAGTTGGACATATGCCTATCTGGTCAACCTTGCAGACGACTTCAAAAAGGAAGTTCTATCATCGAAAGATTATCTAAAACTTAAAGTCACGTCGCTTGTGCGCGATCTCGATTACCAACTGTATCGTCTGAATAGTGCAGCCAAGTGCAAAAAGCCGGAAACGTGCTCCACGCATCTGACTGGTGCAACCTTCGACATCTCGTTTAAGAACATGAGTCGCGAACAGTATAAGTGGATGTACAAAAGACTTTCGCGTGACCGCAACCAGGGCGCCATCAATGCCATCCACGAGCCTAGGAGCGGCTGTTTCCATATCTTCGTGGTTCCTCCCTGAAGATATGACCGTGGGAGCTCCCAAATTATCTTGCCCCGCACTTGGGGCATTTTTTTTATTTTAAAAAAACTTTAGCAAGAATAAGTGCCTTCGCTCGGTCGCTGTAGTCAATCCACTGAATACGTTTATCACGCCTAAACCACGTGTACTGACGTTTGGCATATTGTCTGATCGCCGTCTCAAGGTCTTTAAGCATTTGTGCTTTGCTCATTTCTTTGTTAAGAAATCTGGAAATGAATCGATATTCCAAACCAAGCTCCTCCATTCGCTTCACGCTTACTCCGTTTTCAATCATATGCTTTACTTCGCTTACCATCCCCCTACGCATGCGCTTCATAAGACGAAGAGATATTCGCTCGTGCAAGGTTTGCTCTCTCACATTGAGGCCAATAAAGAGAGGGGTATATTTAGATTCATTTTTAAGCTGCGGAACTTTTCCAAGCGACATTGCTATTTCTATTGCACGTATCAGTCGAACGCTATTTTTAGAATCTATATTATTCGCCCGCTTGGGGTCTAGTTTTTTAAGTATCAGAAATAGTTCGTTGGTGCTCACTTGTGAAAGTTTTTTCCGCAGTTTCTGGTCAGCCTTCACATCAGGAAGGATGAGCCCGTCTACAAGCGCTTGGATATAGAATCCTGTACCGCCACAGATGATCGGAAGTTTGCCCCGATTTAATATGTCATTTATTGCCAGTTCTGCTCGCCGCTTGTACTGTGCAACACCAAAGACCCTCGTCGGCGATGCAACATCTAGAAGATGATGAGGGATTTTTTGCATCTCCGACTTAGTTATTTTTCCTGTGCCAATATCCATGCCGCGATATACTTGTCGCGAATCCGCAGAGATGACCTCTCCATTTAATTCTTTTGCGAGCAGTACCGCAAGGTCGCTTTTTCCCGAGGCGGTAGGGCCGACAATAACTACTATCTTTGGAAGCTTTTGGTATATTTTTCTCATTTTTCGTTGGTTTTTCAAGTATACAGATTCATGCTATGATGTGAATCAATTCTTAATCGCTATCATTAAATAATATGGAAACAGAAGACTATTTTGACTCACTTCGCATTGGAGATAAATTACCTGAACTTATCCTCCCAGCATATGATCCCAAGAAAGACGAGCAGGTCTCGATAAATACCAAAGACTATGAAGGAAAGAAGTGGCTTATCTTCTTTTTCTATCCTGCAGATTTTACATTCATTTGCCCTACCGAACTCGAAGAGATGGCAAGTCAGTATGCAGAATTTCAAAAGGAAGGTGCTGAGGTGTTGTCTGTCTCGACAGACACCGTATTCGTCCACAAAGCATGGCACGATCATTCAGAGGCTATAAAGAAGGTGCAATTCCCAATGGTGGCCGACCCATCAGGTGAGCTCAGTATGCTTTTCAATGTTTACATTGAGGCGGGTGGTGACGCAGGACTCGCACTTCGCGGCACATTCATAGTTGACCCAGACGGAATTCTCAAGACTATTGAGATCAATGATAACTCGATAGGAAGAAGCGCAAAAGAAACAATGCGCAAGCTCAAGGCGGCAAAGTTCGTCATGGAGCACGGAGGACAAGTTTGCCCAGCGAGCTGGGAACCTGGAGGAGAGACTCTCGAGCCAGGTATGAATCTGGTCGGTAAGATCTAAGTCAGACAAATAAAAATGCTCAAGTAATATTGAGCATTTTTTATTTACACACTTTTGAATGGATTGTACTTTCTCCGACTCTTCCTTATCATATATATATGAGACCAGAACAAGCGTATGAAGAGGTGAAGCCAGAGGTGGAAAACGAAGTATCCTCCCTGCCGTATCTTGAGCACGCGATCATTGCTGATTCCGAGAAGAGACTCGCTCCGGCTAATGAAGATATTTATTTAGAGCCCAACCAAACCCAACTCACAAGAGGTGAGCAACAGCCAAAACTATCTCAAAAGGAATTCGATCAGCAGATCGCCACTGAACACACGATCGAAGTGAATGGTGAGTTGGCTACATATAATATGGCCGAGCCACCTTTTGACCCCACTGTTTCACAAGAGTGGATAGTATTCGTTGGTGGCTTCAGTACTACTAAAGAAAAGTACTACGAAGAACTGCTTCACTTGGCTCAAAGCGGGAGAAAAGTATTGTTCATTAATCCTGAAATGTCTGCTCATGTGCTTGATAACGACCATCCGGCAACTGCACACATGCCAGCGACCATCAAAAGCGAAGCAGATCTTCTGCGTCGCGTCCTTGATAGAGAGGGGATAGACAAGGCCGATTTTATCGCACATTCTCGTGGTGGAGCAGTCGCAACGACGCTTATTGCTCAAAACCCAGGGCGAGCAAGAAGAGTATTACTCGATAGCCCCGCGGGACTTATTGGAAAGGATACTCCAAAAGAACTTATGGCTCGTTCACGCCAAGAAATGTTCGAGCGCATAAAGACTACCCGCTCACTCAAGCCCCTGACTTCTTTTGCGGTTCGATTCTTGCGTCGATTAAATTTGCATTTGAAAGAGGAGATACCTGCTATCGCAGATACGGATATTCGACCTCTGCTTAAGACAATTCATGCATATTCACAAGAACACGCCGATGATGCAGTTGAGACGATATTACTCAACCCAAACAGTGATCTTATTTTTCCGCCAGATAGGATAGAGGCAGCCCTTGGCGACGACCCTTTGGAATATTTTGATAATTGGGTTCAGTATGCAGATGCGAAAGCGTATCACGGTCAGATCTATCATCCTATTGGAATAGGGTCTCTGGCGGACAAAGTACCTGCACAGCTAAGACATACCCTCATAGAACAACTGATCAATGCCCCAAAAGCAGATTGGGAAACAAGTGTAACTCATCGGCCTGAATTCAAGGGTCTAAATTGATTTTAGTAATTGTTTCGGATAGACTAACACATGCTTACATATGGAAGTAGTAAGCTTGAAAGGATAAAAATAAAGTAAGATAAAAGCCGGAGTGAGCTGTGGCTTTGGGAACCCGCGAGCACTTTTGCTTCAAAATACCCAATGAGTGGACAGCTCCTGTAAGCAGATAGAAATGTTAAAATTATAATGCAAATGATATTGCCAGAGTGATGAAATTGGTAAACATGCACGACTCAAAATCGTGTGCCGAAAGGTTTGCGGGTTCAAGTCCCGCCTCTGGCACCAAAATGACCAAACACATGCGTTCGCATGTGTTTGGTCATTTTGGTGTCTGTATTGTACCAAGCTCGCACCTATTTCCAAAATC
>JAYTUL010000019.1:0-10268 GCA_043744555.1 bacterium
CATATAAATAATATTTTTGATAAACGTGAATAATATTTGACTAAACTGAAAACTTTTTCGACCTCAACCAAAACTATAATATTAATGATAACTCAATAAATAACCCTCCACAACGGATGTGACCATAAAACTGTGGATTACTTGTCTTTGTCTTCACAGCCTTAGATAAGTAAAAGTATATCATTTTATTGAAGTATTGTCAAGGGCAGATGCCGCCAGATCCATCGATTTTAGCGCCGCTTTTATCTATATAGCAGACCTTATTTGGATTCACTATCCCGACAGAATCAAAAGTCAATTTCACTAGGCCCCATATCGAAAATAAAACTAGAAAAGAGATGAGCCCCCAAACAAGAAACTTCTTCCCTTCTTCATGCTCCTTGGTGTCAGCTACATTATTAATAAATTTTACAAGCCCCCAAAAGAAGAACATGACCGTAGCAATCCAAAGCAAATATCCAAATTTCGCCAGCAGTGAGAAGATCAGAGATTCTGCATTGAATATAGTTGAAACTGCTGCGGCGAATGCGACGATAGGTAGTGCGAACAAGAAAGTTGTAACGAGGGTATGATTCATGGTTATGCAGGTGGTTGAATAATCGGTATACCGACATCACCCCAACCAAGTGTGGCAGAAAGTATGGCGACAATACCCCAAAGTCCGAAAGCGACAGTTATACCTATGACTCCCCATAGGAGGTAGCCTTTTATTTCTTCTCGCTTTTTCTCATTGTCTGAATTAATAAAATACATTACCACGCCGTAGCTTAAGCCTATTGCAAGCGAGACATAGAAGATGCGGATAATTCCTTTTATGACAGGCACAATAACGTTTGATGTAAGATCACGAAATGTGGTAGCTGCGGCGAGTGCGAGCAATGGTAGGAATAGTGAAGCAAGAATGGTAAAAAATTTTGGTAAATGTTTTTTCATATCAGAAGAGTCCAGCTGTGCTGTATACGAGATTAGCTATTACTTGTGCACTGACGATGATAGCTGCTCCAATGAGCGTCCAGAAAATCCACGTCTTACCCTTAGTAACCTTTTCCTCATTGCCGTCGGCAGTGACAATAATAAATCCTGCGTAGATGATACAGATCACCAGTAATGGTATTCCGATTGCTTGAATAATCTCAATGAGTAGGGCTATGAAGTCTTGGAGGGTTTTTCCACTTCCCGGTGCGGGTTGAGCAAGTTTAGTGAGAGCAAATACAGGGCTTGCTACCGCAAGAAGAATAAGCGACATTGATACTGGAAATATTTGCTTAAATGTTTTTTTTGCCATAACAGTAGAAATTAGGAACATGAATAGCCCGAAGACGATGGTGCTGCTGTGCATATTGGGTTGGCAGGGTCGAGAGAACAAATTGTGCTTTGTATCGCAAGTTCAAGTGCTTTCGCACCCAAAAGTACACCCGCCCCGATGATGGTCCACAAGATAACCGTACGAGCTTTGGTTATTTGCGTCTCATTGTCCCCCGCCATAACAAACAAGAAACCGGCGTAAATGATAAAGATGACAATTATGGGTACTGCGATCAGAAATATCAGGTCAACAAGGGCGAGGAGAAATCTAGGGACAGTATCAACCTTAGTACCTAAGCTGTCGATATAAGAAATAGGATTCATATAACACGTTACTAGCGTAACAGCTTTTGATTCGTGTGGCAGCAGAGAAATTGCTCCAAGAAAAAGTCCGAGAAACGGCAGTGTGTATATTCCGACTCGCTTAAGGTTCATAAGTTTCATGATGATAATGTTAATTTAGAAGAACTTACTAGTTATTGTCGGGTCGACGAGGAAGTTGAATATAAAGGTAACAAGCAGCCATGCCACAAGCGCGAGGATGAGTCCTAAGAATACGGATAAGAAGATGTCGTGTGCTTGTTTTATCTGAGATTCATTTCCACCATTGGTTATATAGAGATATCCCGCATAGGCGAACATTATTGCACCTAAGGGGGCAGCGAGTCCGAATATGAGGAAATTGATAACAGTTTGTGCGAGCTGTATCAAATCATCGTACGTACACTCTTGTCCTACGGTTACCTTTCCTGCGGTCTCATCGTTTCCACAAGGAATAAGGCCTGACGAAGTCTTAGGAGCAGCATACGCAAGTGGACTGGCAAACATTGAGCCAACAAGCAACAATAACAATATCAATGGTTTAGCTTTTGTCATATTAAAAATTATTGATAAGGTCGAAGTGCGGACTGCAATTGATTACTTAGGTAGGTTACAGACTGCGAGATATCATTGCGTCCCGATGAGACAGACTCTACTGCAGTTCGGAAAGCTTTGTCGCTTTCTTCGGGGCGTGGGTCAAGCCATGTTCGTGCTCGGATAGCAGAATCATAAAAAACTGAAAGAGTGGTGTCTGTCGGACGCTTATTCAGAAGATCTCTTCGTACCGGTGGCAAGCTAAATGCAGCTGCGAATTGTCCTGATGGCTCACTCTCAAGAAGACGCTGCACTGCAACTAAGGCGGTCAGCTTATTCTTCGAAGACTTAAGGACGGCCAATCCGTGCATACGCGCATAAGTGATATTAACCTTTGCCCCACGAAGTTGTGGTACTGGCGCAACTGCAAAGTTGAGGTGAGGGTTCTTTAATTGAATATCTTTGTATGCACTTGCATAGTCAAAATATACGGCAAGATTGCCATTGATAAACTGATCGCGGGAATTAGGAAGCGCACGAGACCAAGAATAGATATTCTGAAGGGGATTTGAAAAGTCCATAAAAAAGCGGAATGCGGAAACAACATCCTGACTCGCTGAGACTCTTGTTCCTTCAGTATTAAGGAGATCAACCGCCGGTTTGCCTTTATTCATTTTGACAATAGTATTGCCCACTTGCAGGAAGAGCATCGCTATGATGTCTTTGGCATTCTGAACGTTGGAATATTCTCCAAATGATATAGCGCTTTCCTTTATTTCTGAAGTTTTTTGATCGTGCCGGGTCAACTTTGGTGCGAGCGTGAGGAACTCATCCCAATACGCAGGTGGTAGAGTAACAGAGGCATTGTTGAACAAATCACGATTCCAATACATAACCATCGGATCGATAGCAAACGGCAGAGCGATGAGCCCTTGGTCGCGCATGTAAATCTCAGAAGCTTGGACGAATGTGTCTTGGAAAGTTCTTTGGGGTACAGAGCCGTATGGAATAAGTTCAATCTTATCTGAGTGACGAAGAATGAGATTATCGGGAAGAAGAAGTATGTCGGGACCCCTTCCGCTTGCGAGCGCTTCAACAATGTCGCCATCGAAGTTGGTGGGATCATGGTACTCATAACTTACAGAGAAAACTTTTTCGAACTTCTTATTAAAGTTAGAAAAAACCTCATTTCTTCCTCCTTCGACTTCGAACGTTCCCCATATTGAGACATTTCCAGAGGCACCGCCAGTTGACTGATCTTTCTTTGTTTCAGCTGGGAATTTTGCAAAAACAATGACCGAAACAACAGTAATGAGCCCGCAGATAGTTAGTAGGATGGTTTGGAATGTTTTCATTTCGGTTACAAAAAATATTTAGTTAGATGGAAGAATCTTGCTTATCAGTTGACAGGGTGCTTCTCAGGCGTACCACCTCGATTATAAAGTCCTTTCTTGAATACAAGTCCGTAATGGAAATTACCTGCATTTAAGGTACGGTCAAAGCTGAATGTCGAAGACTCAACAAGTTTGCGCGCCTCGAGCTCAGGAAATACTTGTAGAGGTGTAGGGCCCATACTACTATATGAAGCCGTCCAATCGATTACAAGCAATGTGCCTCCCTGTTTGAGTACCCTCTTGATTTCTTCGATTACTCCTTTTTTATCTGGGGTTTGAAATAGCACATTGGAAAGAATCGCAATATCGACGGATTGATCGCTGAGCTTTGTACCTCCAACTTGCTCTAGATTCCCCCACACGAAAGAAACATTCGAAACATTAGATTCTTTGCAGGTATTCTCTAGTCGAGTCAGAAGGTCTTTCTGTACATCTATTGCGTAGACCTTACCAGTGCCATTCAGAGCTTTTGCTGCTGCGATGGTATATGCCCCCGAGCCTGCACCAAAATCAGCAACGATTTGGTTGGGTAGCAGATTCAGCTGTTCGATATTTTTTTCTGGTGAAGAAAACATGAATCGTATTATACCACCTCCCCCCAAATATAGGGAATATAGATGTGTTAACAACCTTACTCGGAGAACTCTGCAGTTTCGATGTTCATCAGAAACGAAGTCCTGGACCGAGGTGGTGCTTGGGAAACACCAGATAAATCTGAACTCCAACTAGCGCGAGTGGCGAGTTTCAGATTTGGATGTTATGCGAAGTCTTGGACTGAGAAAATGCTAAGGGAGGCATAGTCGGCTATGTCTCCCTGCTTTTCGAAGGAAAGACGAACAGGGCGCCAAATATGGAACTCGCCGCTATAGAGTTATCAGGGAGGCAATAGAATCCCCGTCGCGCAGTTTCATGATTCTCACTCCCTGCGTCTGCCGTCCCAAAATAGGCACCTCTTTAAGCAGAACTCGGATAACCTGACTCTGTTTGGATATAGCCACTATTTCTCCTTCGCGATCCGGGACGATCATACCGGTCATTAATTTACCGGTCTTTGGCGTTACCTTGGCAGTCTTTATACCTGAGCCTCCTCGTTTTTGGACTTTGTATTCAGACATCTTGCTCATTTTTCCATATCCTTGTTCACTCATAACGATGAGGAGTGCGTCTTCGTAGGATTCTTTGATGACGTCTGCGGTTACTATACGATCTGCGCCCTTCAGGTTCATACCCCTCACACCACCTGCGTTCCTGCCCATCTCGCGCACATCGGTGTGCTTGAAGCGTATGGACTGACCAAGAAGTGAGACGAGAGAAATATCATCTTTGCCTTCAACAAAGCGCGCAGAGAGAAGCGTGTCCTTTGTCTGTAGCTTAATGGCGAGAAGTCCTGACCGACGTACATCTTTAAAGCTATCAGCTGCAACTTTCTTGACGATTCCCTGCCCCGTCACAAGCAAGAGAGAGAGCTTCGATGATGCCTTGGCTTCCTTGGGCATTGCGAGCATGGAGGTCACGGATTCATCGCCACCAAGTGAGAGGAAGTTCATGATCGACTTGCCTTTTGTTGCACGTTTTCCTTCCGGAAGTTCGTATGCCTTAATTTGATATGCCTTTCCACGATCTGAGAAGAATAGGATATCAGCGTGAGTGGAGGTCGTGAGAAACATCTTTACGAAATCTTCTTCCTTAGTATCAAGATCGACCACACCAACTCCACCGCGGCGCTGCGTGCGGTACTCAGAAGGATCAGTGCGTTTAATGTAACCTCCTGCTGTGAACACAAGTACGGTCTCCTTTTCGGGAATCGTGTCCTCCACAGAAATGGTTTGCACGCCACCGCGCATGACCTTCGTACGGCGATCGTCGCCATATTTTTCCTTGATAGCGAGAAGTTCTTCTCGAATGACAGCAAGCATTTTCTTGGGGCTTTCGAGTATTGAAAGAAGCTCTTTTATGAGTATGCCGAGTTCCTTGAGCTCATCTTCGATCTTTTTGCGTTCGAGGCCTGCAAGTTTCTGTAATTTCATCTCAAGAATTGCGGTCGCCTGTCGATCAGAAAATTTGAACTTACTCATCAGGTTGGCATGTGCCGCAGGAGTATCCTTCGAGGCTTTGATGGCTTTGATTATCTCGTCGATATGGTCGAGTGCTTTCTTGAGCCCGATCAGAATATGCTCACGATCCTTTGCTTTATTTAAGTCGAATTCGGTACGACGCCTTACTACCACCTTGCGATGCTTAATGAACTCTTCGAGTAAAGTCTTAAGCGAAAGTGTCTGGGGCACTCCATCGACGAGCGCGACCATATTATAATGAAACGTCGACTCAAGCTCCGTGTGTCTATAAAGATAGTTTAGGACTTTTTGGGGAGGGACGGAGGCCTTAAGATAGACGGCGATACGAATATCTCCTTTTGCCGACTCATCACGAAGATCTTTGATACCCTCGAGTTTTTTCTCACGTACAAGCTCGGCAATCTTCTCTAATAAGGTGGCTTTATTAACTCTATATGGAAGTGAGGTGATGATGATCTCACTTTGGCCGATCTTGGTTTCTATTATTTCGGCTTCTCCGCGGCAAATAACACCTCCGCGTCCAGTTGCGTATGCATGTCTAATATCAGTCTTATTATATACGACACCTCCTGTTGGAAAATCAGGTCCTTGTACGAATTCGAGTAGGTCTTCAGCGGCAGCCTCCGGGTCGTCGATGAGACAGACGATAGCGTCAATAACCTCACGTAGGTTGTGTGGTGGAACGTTCGTTGCCATACCAACAGCGATTCCCAAGGTTCCATTCAAGAGCAAATTGGGTACAACAGAGGGCATCACGGTCGGTTCTTTTCTCGATCCATCATAGTTTGGTCTGAAGTCAACAGTGTTTCTATCAAGATCACGCAAGACTTCACCTGCAAGTCGAGACATCTTTGCTTCGGTATAACGATACGCAGCGGCAGCATCGCCATCTATGGAGCCAAAGTTTCCTTGTCCGATGATAAGTGGGTAGCGCATCGAAAATAGCTGCGCCATTTTAACCATCGCGTCATACACTGATGCATCACCGTGCGGATGATACTTACCGAGCACATCACCGACTATCGTTGCAGATTTCTTAAAGCGCGAGGAAGCAAAAAGCCCCGCCTCTTGCATCGCGAAAAGAATACGACGGTGTACTGGCTTGAGTCCGTCACGCACATCAGGAAGAGCGCGTGCCACAATGACGGACATTGCGTAGTCAAGATATGATTCGCGCATCTCTTTGGTGATGTTCATAGATACAACATTCACATGCGGGGTTATCTTTGGCGCCTCATCTCCTTTTGCTACTGGTTTTTTATTGCTCATATAAATGGTGTGTTAATTGCTTTGGAAATGTGCACTTGTCGTGGCTCGATCCTTATCAAATATTTCTTCAGGGTAAACGGTATTATTATTGGAATCTGAAGCAGAGACATTTGCTGTTTGAGTTTCTGAGGTACTTGCCTCTGTATCTTTTAGTTGCTTCTGGATTGTCGTCGCCATATATGTTGCCTTATCCTTAAACCCCAGTACCATGTCCGCAACAACTCCAAGTGGCGTGGCTACTTCTGTGACAGGAGTGAAGCTATCACTGACTGGCGACTTCCAAGTTATCCACCATATGTTTACGATAACAAAAAAAATGCCGAGCGTAGAGAAAAAAGCGATATGGCTCCGTACGTGCTTTGGTTTACGCTTTAGGTTGTTGAGAAATTCAAACATATTTAAATATAGCTGCAATCATGCATGCTGCAGCGGTTCCAGGAGGACAACTTCTCCTTCTTTCCCCTCTATGTCTTTTTTCTTAAGTGTAATCTTGTCGACTGGTTTCAAACCTTCTGCACCTGCTTCTTTGAGATAAAGTTTGAGTGATTTATCTTCTGTAGTTTCCCATGCGAGAGGAATTATCAGTTTTGCTCCAAGAGAGACAGCGATCTTTTCGGCTTCAGCAGGTGAAAGTAGGTCGCCTCCGCTTATGGGTATAAATACAATATCAACTTCACCGATCCCCTCTACCTGCTCGCTCGTAAGCTCTGCCGATGAAAGGGCACCAAGAAGGCAGAGTCGAATACCCTCGAGTTCGATAGTGTAGATAGTATTGAACAGTCCATCATTACCATAAGGCTTAGTTGCAAGAAATCCCGAGATTGTCACACCGCCAACCTCATATTCCCCGGGACCAGAAATCACAAATGGGATCTTTTCTCCATGTGAAAGATTTTCAACACCATTGTAGTCATGATGATTTACTGAAACAAGACCGATGCGTGCACCAAAGCGGATCTGCTTGAATTTTGAATTTTTGCCAAATGGATTAGCGGCAATCACCGTATCTCCCTGAGAGATTTTAACGAATTGCCCACCGTGATAAGTAATGATCATTTGAGGAGTATAACAGTTTTCTCAAAAAATAATAGCAGTAATATGCACAATTAATGATCTTTTTCGTCTTACTTTTAATCCCAAAACCAACGCACCAATCACTTGACAATGTTTGTGTATCATGCTACTCTTTAATCTGTATGGTTCTTTAAGTATTTCAATCAAACTTGAAAGGAGGTAATTATCGTGAAAATGATATTCACCATGAGCAATATAACTTGAATCTTGTCGGCGGCGGCCAGGAAGCTAGCAATGTTGCTCGCTTCCAGTCAACCAACAATTATCGCCTCAATCGAGGCGACAACCACGCCTAACCAAGGAGGTCATATGCACTGGATCTAGCGACGCTCACACACCGCTTCAAGTCGGTACACAGAATTGCCGCGGCCCACTTCGGCCCGCAAGCGTTCAGTACCAATTATCTTAGAAACGAGTCATGGCTTTTTCCTCAAGGCTAAAACGACTCATAGTCGACATCTCACTCTCCCAGGGAGGCCCTATGATCAGAGCTCCTCCGTAAAAATCCAAGCACTCAGCCGTATGCGCCCCGTAGTTGTAATGACTGCGGGGCTTATTGTTTGTCCTTTAGAAAAAATATTGAAAACCATAGCTATCTTAAGAGACATCAAAGACATTCATCACTTTCGCTTATTAGTTTGCAATTTCGAGCAATTTTATATAGATTACACATACAACTGAATATTATTAATGCCGTTAGGGATAGCCCATTTTGAAAAGCATCATTTAGATGTCATTGAAATGAACCCTAAGGGGTGGAATAGGACTTTTCATTTGGCGCATTACTTGGCTTTCCTGCGACAGGTTCGGAAGTAGTATCACACTACAAGAGTACTTCAAATTTTATATCCTTTCAGTCTTAAAATTTTGGTCGCTCATACAACTTCTCGAACACCGTCTTAAGTCCAAGCCTTCGTAATGCATCCAATTGAATTCGTCCTAATAAATTCTGCCTCATGGCGGATTTTTTTATGGTTTTATTCTCCAAAGTTCAGTGGACCAAAAAACTAAAATAATTTTATGAATACAGTAGAAGACGAGATAATCGTCGTTGGATCTGAGAATATTCTTTCTTCAGATCACGTGATGGCGAAATACATGGCAGACATCCCTGCACGCCCTGAAGTGGGTGTAATAGTGGAGGCTCCTGTCATCAAGGTAGACAAGCGTGCGGTATTCGTCGACATGCCTCCATATGGCGTCGGTGTTATTTATGGACGCGAGTACATGAATGCGCGTGACTTAATCAAGCACATGAACATCGGTGACGTGATCACCGCCAAGGTGGTTGAGAGTGAGAACGAAGACGGGTACGTTGAACTTTCACTCAAGGAAGCACGTCAGTCTCTTATCTGGGCAGAAGCAGAAGAGCTTGTTAAGAAGAAGACTATACTTGAGCTTCCTGTTAAGGATGCAAATAAGGGAGGGCTTATACTCGACTGGCAAGGTATCTCCGGATTTCTCCCAGCCTCGCAGCTTTCGGGCGATCACTACCCTCGTGTAAGTGATGGCGATAAGGACAAGATCCTCGACGAACTCAAGAAGCTTATGGGTGAAAAACTTTCTGTTGTGATGATTACTGCCGTTCCTAAAGAAGGCAAGCTTATCTTCTCTGAGAAGGAGCACAATCAAAAAGAGAAAGAAGAGATCGTTGCGAAGTATCGCCTCGGAAACATTGTTGAGGGCGAAATAACCGGCATCGTTGACTTCGGCGCATTTATGAAAATCGAAGAGGGTCTTGAAGGACTCATCCATATCTCAGAAATGGACTGGGGACTAGTTGACGATCCACGTAAGCTTTTCAAGGTTGGTGAGAAACTTAAGGCTCAGATAATTGAAGTGAAGGACAACAAGGTCTCACTTTCAGTGAAGGTACTCAAAGAGAACCCATGGAAGGGAGCTGACAAGAAATACAAGAAGGGCGATACCGTTAAGGGTGTTGTCATCAAGTTCAATAAATACGGCGCACTTGCTTCGATAGAAGAAGGAGTCGCGGGCTTGGTCCACGTTTCAGAGTTTGGAACAGAAGAGAAGCTGCGTGCAGCGCTTGAGCTTGGAAAGGTATATCCTTTCGCAATTACTCTCTTTGAACCAAAGGAACAGCGAATGACGCTCTCATTTGGCCCAGAGAAAAAGGCATAATAGAGATAGGTAAATTAAAAAATAACCCATTAAACAATGGGTTATTTTTTATTTTTAATGAACAACCCCCCAGCATAGCTTGAGGGTATCACCCGAGCATGAGCGTCATTGCCATAGTGTCAGTTGGTAACTTCGTCCCATCGTCTTTCCCTGA
>JAYTUL010000020.1:0-10182 GCA_043744555.1 bacterium
ATTGGTATCTTTCAACGAACATTGCTTCAAAAAAAAATCTCGACGATATCCACCTCCCAGGACTTTCACCAAAAGGAATTCCAAAAGGATTAGCCGGTACTGCAATACCATTTCATTATAATAGACTTGATGAGCTGGAAGCGATCCTGGCAAAAAACGAAATAGGCGTAATTGTAATGGAGCCGATGCTACACAAAGAACCAAAAGATGGATTTCTTGAAAAAATCCGTGAAATTGCGACTAAAAATAATATCGTTTTAGTGTTTGATGAGATCTCAGCAGGCTTTCGCATGCACTTGGGGGGGGTTCACCTGAAATTGGGGGTTCTGCCCGATATAGCAGTATTTAGTAAGGCTATATCTAATGGTTATCCGATGGCAGCGATCATCGGAAGAAGGGCTGTGATGGACGTTGCTGAGGAAAGTTTTATTTCAAGCACATACTGGACAGAGCGTGTCGGACTTGTTGCAGCACTCACAACAATTAAAAAAATGCAGTCAAAAAAGGTTCCGCAATATATCGACAGAGTGGGAAAAAAGATCGAAAAAGGCTGGCTCTCTCTTGCAAAGAAGCATGGACTTAATATTAAAACAGAAGGACCGATGTGCATCGCTACATTTGCTTGGGGTTACGAACAAAAACTTGAGTTAAAGACACTTTTTACGCAGGAGATGCTACGACGCGGATTCCTTGCTTCTCAGTCTGTGTATGTAAGCTATGCACACAAAGATATTCATGTTTTTAAATACCTTAAGGCAGTTGACGAAGTATTCGCTATTATAAAAAATGCAATAGAGACGGGTACGATAGTAGAGCGCCTAGAGGGTCCGATCGCTCATGCTGGATTTGCAAGGTTAACTTAATTTTATGAATACAGACTCTTCGAACAAAGTTCTAGCAATCATGCAGGCGCGCATGTCATCGACACGATTACCCGGAAAGGTTTTAAAGGAAGTTAACGGTATATCGCTTCTAGCGTATGAGATCGAAAGACTTAAGCGCGCCAAGTCGATTAACAGACTCGTGATCGCAACAAGTGACAAACCCGAAGATGATGCGATCGAGGCACTTTGTAAAAAAATTGGAATTGATGTGTTCCGCGGGTCACTCACAGACGTTCTTTCAAGATATGCCGAGTGTGCAAAGAATTATCCTGATTTTGAGGTTATTTTGCGCGTGACAGGCGATTGCCCACTTATTGATCCGGTAGTCATTGATCGCGTTGTCACCTTCTTCTTCAGTGGAGAGTTTGATTATGTAAGCAGTGTTCCAAGGGACAAGGAAACCTTTCCGGATGGAATGGATGCGGAAGTGTTCACTAAAAAAATATTATTAGAAGCAGATGAGCGAGCGAAACTAGATGCTGAGCGAGAACATGTAACGACATATATGCGCAATAATAACGCATACAGAAAGGATGGTGTGAGTGCAGATAAAGATTATTCCGCATACAGACTCACTGTCGATACGCAAGAAGACTTCGAAGTCGTACGTTTCTGCATAGAGCATTGCGCTCCTGATGCCGGATACCTCGATTACGTCACAATGCTTGATGCTCACCCTGAGATCCGTGCAATTAATTCGCGATATATCCGTAATGAAGGAATGGTTCGATAAAATTCTCATCATTTACAATTATAGTTCAGTGGTGTAATCTCTTGAAAGATTGTTTACTGAAATATCAGATTCTGCAGATGTTTCGTTTGCCAACTCATTTATAGAGGAAATATTATGACCAAAACATTTACAATTGCTAACCGAACAATTGGCGACAGCCAGCCAGCATTCATCATCGCTGAAGTTTCGTGCAACCACGAACAGGATTATGCACAAGCTGAAGCTATTATTCGCGCAGCTGCTAAGGCAGGAGCGGATGCAATAAAAATTCAAACCTATACACCGGATACCCAGACTATCGACTGCGATAAGCCATGGTTTTATGTTGATGGCACTACTAATCCAGACAGCTGGAAAGGAAGAACTTTTTATCAACTTTATAAAGATGCGTATACGCCTTGGGATTGGGATGAAAAGCTTCAAAAGCTCACACATGAACTTGGGCTCGTCTTCTTCTCAACCCCGTCTGATCCAAGTTCTGTGGACTTCCTTGAGAAGCTTGAGGTGCCGATGTATAAGATAGCAGCATATGAAGCAACCGATACCGTGCTGTTACGTGCTGTTGCAAAGACGGGTAAACCTGTAATTATTTCTGTTGGCTTTGCGACTCTTCCTGAGGTGGAATACGCGATTAACACACTGCGCGAGAATGGTACCAAAGATATTGCAGTACTTCACTGCACCACGTCATATCAAAGTTCCGAAAATATTGAGACGACCCACTTGCGAACAATGTTGGACATCAAACAACGCTTTGATGTCGTCGTAGGATTTTCGGATAATATGGGCGGCGTTAAGATTCCCGCTTTAGCAACTGCAATGGGTGCAGCGATAATCGAAAAACATATGGTGATCAAGCATGACTCCGCTGTATTCGATGATACTTTTTCACTGGACCCGGAAGAATTTACTGAGATGGTGCGGTTAATCAGACAGCAAGAAATTGCCATGGGTGAGGTTGTTTACGGCACTCGCACCCCAGGGGAAGCTGAGAACAGGCGATACCGCCGTTCGTTGTTTGTTGTCAAAGACATGAAAAAGGGCGAACAGTTCACATCACAAAACATGCGGTCAATTCGTCCCGCAAATGGGCTAGAACCAAAATACATTGATGAAGTTATGGGAAGCTGTGCAGTGGCCGACCTTGAACGAGGCACACCGCTTACGTGGGAAATGGTCACGAAGAAAACACCATAAGAGCGGAACATGCATAAAGATCACCAATATCTACTAATGCTTGCCGCAGGTATAAAACAGGATGTTTCAGGTAAGTGGGTAAGTACCGACCACACTGAGGAAGATAGTTTGTTGGGTGCTCCCGGTGGAAAGATGCGTGTTTATGCTGCTGCATTGCTGGCTCAAGAGCGTGCCGACATAAGGATAATTACAGGAGGGGGGATGGGCTATGATGTGCCGACGGGAACTTCGCGCGAGCGTCCCCCACTTGCTGAGATACTTCGTGCTGAGTTGATTGATCGTGGCGTAGATGCAAATAGATTGATATTAGAATCTACTTCGTGTAATACTTTTCAAGAGCTAATCGAACTTGAACGATTTATTTCGCAATATCAAATAGAAAAATGCACAATCCTCACAAGTCGTTGGCATCTCCCCAGGTTAAGCGCGATGATTAAAATAAAATTTGAACGCATGAGTAAAAATGTCTCATTTGAGCTTGTGTCTGCCGAGGATGTTCTCATTGCTCATGATGCAAATAAGTGGAAGACGCTCATAGAGTCAGCTTATCAAACTGATTGGATGAGGACCCGTATTAAAATGGAGGACCAGGGAACAAAGCAGATAATAAACGGCACATACCACTTCAAAGATTGGAGAACCATGAATCTCACTTTGCGGAAAGCTGTGGAAGAAGATGGTGAACAATTGTTCGTTTGGAGAAATGACCCGCGAGTATATCACCACTATCATAATGCGCAGCCAGTTTCACGAGAGGATCATTTTCAGTGGCTATCATTGTCACTTGATAACAAAATGCGTGATATCTACATAGTAGAACTCGTGGGAAATCGGGTGGCGATGATTCGTTTCGATTACGATTGTGAAGAGAAAGCTAATCTATCTTGGGCTGTAGACCCAGAGTGGCAAGGTCGAGGTATCGGAGTCGCGATGCTAAAAAAAGCCCGAGAATTTTATAGTGGCACATTGTTCGCAGAGATCAAAAAAGAGAATACAGCATCGATCAAGATGGCCGAGGCGGTAGGATTTGTTCTCAACAAGGAAGAGTTTGGTGTTCTTTATTTCTCTTCTTTCAAAAAATGACAAACCGCTTGCACATTGTGCAGCGGTTTTTTTGTTATGAGTTAAGCGCGGCCGTAGTGGTCGTCGTAGCGGGTGATATCGTCTTCGCCTAAGTAGCCTCCGACTTGAGTCTCGATCATGATGAGCTCTGTTTCGCCAGGATTTGAGAGGCGGTGCTTGTTGCCGGCTTTTACGAACGCGCCTTCATTGGTGTTGAGAATTATCTCTTCGTCGCCATTCACTATCTTTGCAGTGCCACTTACGATGACCCAATGCTCGCTTCGGTGTTCATGCGACTGAAGAGAGAGTGACGCGCCCGGCTTTACGGTAATGCGTTTGATCTTAAAGCCGTTGCCCTCTTCAAGTGTGGTGTAAGTGCCCCATGGTCGATGCACGGTGAGGTGATACATGTATCCCTCATGACCGATGGATTTCAAGTGCTCGGTAACCTTCTTCACTTCTTGTGTATTGTTTTTGTTTGCAACTAAAAGCGCATCGGGAGTATCGATGATGATGAGATCTTCGATGCCGATGGTTGCGGTGAGGCGATGCGGGGAGTGAATGTAAGAATTCTTGGTTCCCATCATAAATACCTCGCCTTTAGTTCGATTGCCTGATTCATCGCTCTTTATGAGGTCTGCCATTGCATTCCATGAACCAATGTCTTTCCAATCAAAGCGTGACGGAACGACCGCGACTTTGTCCGACAGCTCCATGATGGCGTTGTCTATTGAGATGTTGGGAAATTCTCCAAATGTTTGTTCGTGAAGCACATATGGGGCTGTAGTGAGGTCGCTTAGTGCGAGTACCTCTCGCGCAATACGTGAAACCTCGGGGGATATGCGCTGTGACTCTGCGAGAAATGCACTCGCCTTGAATGCAAAGATGCCGGCATTCCATAGAAATTTTTCGTCTTCAACGAAACGTTTAGCATTCGTGAGGTCTGGTTTTTCTATGAAGCGTGTCACTCTATGTCCTCTGGTTTGCGGGATAAGCGCACCTTTTTCGATGTAACCATAGGCTGTCTCTGGGTGAGTCGGGATGATGCCAAAGGTCACAAGCATATCTTTTTGGGCGATCCAAATTGCAGTTGCAATAGTTGCTTGGAATTCCATTTCGTCTTCGATGAGGTGGTCTGCTGAAAAAATGAGAATGGTCGTGTCATTACCGTACTTTTGTTTGGCATACTCTGTAGCTATGGCTACAGCCCCAGCAGTATTTCGCCCGAATGGCTCGAGGAGGTATTCGGTCTGTATGTTCGGTAATTTAAGTGCATTGAAATGGTCTTGGGTGCGCCAATAGAGGTCAGCGCGAGTGACAACAAGAATGTCAGTTACATTCGGGAGAGCTGCTGCACGACGGAAAGTTTTTTGTAGGAAGCTCTCGCCATCTTCGAGGGTGATGAATGGCTTGGGGCTCGCTTCGCGTGACACTGGCCAGAGTCGCGTACCCGAGCCACCCGAAAGAATGACTGGTAAGATTTTTTGCATATATCCTAATTTTAACAGTAATTTCTTACAATAAGTCACTATATATACAAGATTGCGCTCGTGCTGCTTCTTCTATATAGTAGACGGCATGTCACTACGAGATTTTTTGCGTTTTATCGTGCTTGCGTGTGTCTTTGCCACGCCTTTTATTTGTCTTATTGTTGCCGAGAATATGTTCTTTCCGTTCATTACGGGGAAGAACTTTGCTTTTCGTATATTAGTCGAGGTCATGCTCGGGGCATGGGCACTCCTTATGTTCGTTGATGCGTCGTATCGTCCAAGGTTTTCTTGGATACTTGTCGCGGCGGGCTCATTCCTTGCAGTCATTGCAGTCGCGGATTTTCATGGAGTGAATCCATACAAGAGCTTTTGGTCCAATTATGAGCGCATGGAAGGTCTCATCACCACAGCGCATCTTTTCCTTTACTTCATCATCTCTGCGAGCGTGCTTGCAACTGAGGAGATGTGGAAGTGGTTCTGGCGCACAACACTTGTTGGTTCGGTTATCGTTTCATTCAAAGCATTCATGCAGTTGTCGGGCACTGAGGCTATTCACCAAAGTGCAGATCGCCTCGACGCGACTTTCGGCAATTCAGCCTATCTTGCGGTTTACGCACTCTTCAACATTTTTATAGCCGCATTTCTTTATTTCCGCTCAGACAAGAAAAGCGGTTTACAGTGGCTCTATCCAGTCATCGCAGTGCTCAATCTCATAGTGCTCTACTATACCCAGACTCGTGGTTCTCTTCTCGGTCTTGTTGCGGGCGGTTTCCTCTCTATGTTCCTCGTGGCAGTACTTGACAAAGAGAGTCCCAAGTTGCGCAAGTATGCAGTAGCGGGAACTCTCGGAGTCGTTCTTTTTGTTGGTTTATTCATTACATTCCGACAGTCATCTTTTATTCAAACTCATCCTACGCTCCAGCGTCTGGCCTCCATATCTGCCTCAGACGGAACAACAGGTTCGCGTTTCATGATCTGGGAGATGTCTTGGAAAGGATTTAAGGAGCACCCAATTCTCGGTTGGGGTCAGGAAAATTTCTTATATGTCTTCGCCAAGTACTACAACCCCAAGATGTACAATCAGGAGCCATGGTTTGACCGCTCGCATGATGTGTTCTTCGATTGGCTCGTTGCGGGCGGTGCGCTTGGACTTTTGACATATCTGTCGATGTTCGCAGCACTTCTCTATTATCTATGGTTCACCAAGCGACACCACTTTTCAGTTCTCGAAAAAAGTATATTTACCGGAATGCTTGCGGGTTACTTCATTCATAATGTTTTTGTGTTCGATAATCTCACGAGCTATATCATATTCTTCGGACTACTCGGGTATATGCACACGCTTTCTGCAGAAGTGCCCACACAGGAGAATCCAAAAGATAAAGCAGCACTCCGCAAGAAGAACAAGGATGGAGAACTTGAAGCGGGAGATCTTGCTATTGCAGGCCTTGTTATATTAGTCCTTACGACAGGCATGGTCTACTTTGTGAATATCCGCAATATGAATGCCAACATCGCGCTTATCAACGCTATTCGCCCTGACGGAGTGCTCATCGATAATGGCCATGGTGGCAAAAAGATCGCTATCCAGGATGTACTCGACCCAGCACTCTTTGGAACAGGCGAGGCACGTGAGCAGCTAGCGCAATTTGCTGTGCAGACTCTTGATCCACGTATCCCCGAAGGAGTTCGCAAGCAATTTTACGACCTTACGTCTACACAGTTCGAAGAAGAGCTCAAAAATGACCCGATGAATGTACGCACTCAGTCATTTGCCGCGACATTCTATGCACGATTCCAGCAATACGATAAAGCACTTGAACACTACAAGAAAGCGATCGATAACTCGCCATCTCGCCAGTCTACCCGACTTGATCTCGTTATGATGTATCTGTCGATGGGACGTTATGCAGATGCAGAGATAGAGGCAAAGACGGCATATGACCTCTTGCCTACGAATCCTGATGCTGGGATAGCATATGCATCCGCACTTATCTACAACAAGCACTTTGATGTTGCTGGAGTAGTCCTCGCCAAAATGGGAGACTCAGCTTTCGATAGCCGCATTGTAAATGCCTACGGAAACGCTGGTGCTTATGAAAAAGTGGTACAACTCGTCAACGAAAAGATAGCCAAGGGTCAAGCAATAGGGCGTGACTACTTCGCGCTTGCCGGAGGACTCGCCTCTCTTAGACAGAAAGAACAGGCACTTGCTGCGGTAGAGAAAGCAGTCGCGATGGATGCAAGTTTGAAGGATCAGGGTGATCAGTTGATCAAGCAGATCGAATCCGGCCGCCCATTGGCAAAATAGAAAAGTTTTTGAAATGAGCGTACTACTCGTCTTTCCTTCGGCAAGTCGAGTCACCGTAGCAGACACCACAGGAGTACTTCCAATTTTCTAGACTGACCACAAGAAGATTTTGGTCTCTTCGCCTTTTAACACTGCCCCAGTCCAAGACTTCGCATTTCATCTCATTTACAGAATCTTTTAGCGAATTTCATCGTTGCGTTCGTAGCAGACCCCAAAGAAGTGTCACACAACTACGAGTACTTCCATTTTCTAAGACGGAACACCGCCAAGAAAATTGAGTTGCGCGCACATCTTTGGGGTACTGTTTTCTCCGCGCTCCGAACTTGACCTAAAATTTCATCGAGCGACCCAATTCTTCTTGGCGGTAATTCACTTAGAAGAATGCAAGTGTCTACGGCTCTCGAGTACTGGAATTTGGAAATACTCACTTGGTGCATCTAAATCTGAAAATTTTAAATACTCTGTTACAATAACTATATGAATATTCGGGAAAATGTATTGCTTGCACCGTACACGACATTTCATATAGGCGGGCCTGCACGCTATTTTGTCGAGGCAGAGAGCGATGCGGATATTGTAGAAGCTGTTAAGTTTGCTCATACCAACACCCTACCAATTTTTATTCTTGGCGGAGGGTCCAATCTGCTTATCTCAGATAGGGGTTACGATGGTTTGGTCATACATATGACAGGCAAGGCTTTGCAATTGGAAGAAAGAGATGAGTCTACTCTTGTGATAGCTGATGCAGGCATGAACTGGGACAAGCTCGTTAGTGTGTGTGTCGAGGCGGGATTGTGGGGGGTAGAGAATCTCTCGGGTATCCCCGGCAATGTGGGCGCCACCCCCGTGCAAAACATCGGTGCTTATGGGGCCGAGGTCGGAAGCTTTATTGAGTGGGTCGACGTCTATGATATGAATGAGTGCGCATTCAAGCGTTTATCGAAGACAGAGTGCAAGCTTGCTTATCGCGATAGTATTTTCAAGCAAGAAGAGGGAAAGAGTCTTATCGTAGTTCGTGTTGCGTACCAACTCTCTCGAAAAGGAGAGCGGAATATTGAATATAAAGACCTCATTGCATATGCGCAAAACGAGCACATATTAGCGACTATTGTTGATGTTCGTAACGCAGTACTCACTATCCGCGAACGAAAATTTCCCTTGTATGACGGCACAAACATAGGCACGGCTGGCTCGTTTTTTAAAAACCCTGTGGTAAGTAGCGAAGCGGGGGCAACATTCAGTGTCCGCTTCCCAAGCGCCCCCGTATTTCCTCAGGAAAATGGAAATATGAAGCTTTCTGCGGCATGGATCATCGATCACATTTTAGAGATGAAAGGAGTACGTGAGGGAAATGTTGGCACATGGGAGGCGCAAGCACTGGTGATGATCAACTACGGCGGCGCAACTGCGACAGAAGTTGCGGCCTTTGCAAAGCACATCATCCTGCGTGCACTGAATGAAACTGGAATTATCTTAGAATCGGAGGTTGTGTACACTGGCGATATTAAAATTTATAAATGACAATGTTGCAACAATAATAATTTAAAAATAATAATTTTATAAATATATCTTTATCGTTGAATGATGCAAAATTTTTTTTTCGAAAGTTATCCACATCTTTCTTTAAAAACGTATTGAGTGTGATTGAGAGTAGGAGGATAATGATGACAGGAGTGTTTATTGCATTAAATGCAAAAAATATTTTTTCAAGAACACTCGCTCAATCATTTATGCTTTGAGGTCGAAGCATAATTTTATAAGCCTCTAAACTCCAATATTATGGCAGCAAAGAAAAAGGCTAAGAAGGTAGCCAAGAAGGCAGCAAAGAAGAAGAAGGCATAAATTCCTTTCTTCCACAAAATAAAGAGCCACCACTCGGTGGCTTTTTATTTTTTCCAAACGCTCAATTTTGGCGCATTACTTGTGCTTCTCCGTGCGGGTTAGGAGACGTACCATGAGTACATCTCCGTCACACCGCACTCCTAAAGCTCTATCGACTGCATCAAAAATTGAGCGTTCGGTATCTTGGTACTTTTTTAGGTGCATTTTAATATTTTGCTTCGGAAGCCTGAGGACTAGATGAACACTTCCCGAATCGTCAAAACGCCCTAATGTTATTTGAAGCGATCTATGCTTTAAACTACATATTGGTACCCGTGTTTCCTCCTCCTTCCTGCTGTGCACTCGAGCATCAGGCAAGCGATAGGGGTGGGCACACTATCCCAGAGCAGATTGCCAAGAACTGTAAGCGCAAGGCCGTGCTCATTGCCAAGGAGTACCGTGGCATCGCTCAGCTTTTCTGGGAGTATCTCTCATATAAACTCTAAAGCCAGCTCACCCATAGAACGTGTGTGCATAATCAGTTTGGCAACTGTTGAGTTAGCAGAAACCCATTTACATAAGCCATATTCCTAAGTTCAACAATTAATTGCAACACCCAATTAGCAGTTAAAATGATTGGGCATGAAACAAAAAACGAAACAGCGGTTCGGCGTAAGCCCGCTC
>JAYTUL010000021.1:0-10163 GCA_043744555.1 bacterium
CGCAAAGTATTGTGTGCCATTTTCCTTGCTTCGACGATCGCTCCGAAGAAGAAAAAGCTACCTTAAAAAAGACTCGATTTATGTACCTTATGCCGAAAATAGGGTATGCCTTTTCTTTGAGATTTGCGAGTCCTGCAAAAGTATCCGAGACAAGTGGCGCGACAAGATTGCCGTCTGCTTCATCGTTGAGTTTTGATTTTATCTCGTGATATATCTAAGGCGGAAATATGGCACCCATAACCTAGACGTGAGTGTCTTCGGGCGTGAGTTCGTATTCATAGCGCAATATGATGCGGATATTGTTTTGCGTGTGGTCAAAAATGACCCCGTCGAGATCAAAACCAATGAGCATGTTATCTCTATTGCTCTTTGGCATATAGAAACATCACTTTAATCGAACCAGAAGCACTTCAATATTCATACAGCAAAAAACTGCAACGTGTGGGTATCTTCCCTGTAAATATTATTCCATGGAGATGCTAATGCATCCGCCCCAGTTCAGTCTCGACCTGCATAATTTCTTGCTCCTTGAAACTAATGTCGCGCTTGAGTTCCTGACGCATTTGCTGTTTGTGCGCGACCTCGTTCTCTTTGCGCTTAACCTCTTGTCCGAGGAGCGTGAGTCTTACTTGCCGCTCGCGCACATGTTCGCTCTCGGACTTCAATGTAAAGTGCTCAAGTTCATGCGCGCGTCGAAAATCTTCCTTCTCTTTCATGAGCTTACTCACTTCCTGCTTAACAAAGGCGATTCCAGCTTCCTTCTCGGTTATTTGTTCGCGTAAACGAACAATATCTCTTTCAAGTTTGCGCATATCATCTTCTTTGCGATGCAGGGCCTGATTGGTCTCGCGCAGTCCTGACTCGGATTGTTTTGATGCTCCTTCGTCAGACTTCACATCGAGCGACATGCGTCTGACTTCTTCACTGAGTCGATTATCTTCTTGCTCTAGCCTATGGAGTTCTATGTCGAGCGCTTGTGTATCTCGCTCGATATCACGAAGGATGCGGTTCTTGTCTATGACATGATTTTTTAAGATACGAAGTCGATTCTCAAAATGAAGCTTATTCTGCTGATCGTGAATCAGCTTCGCGGCATCTGCTGCAGATGCTCCTCCTTGTGCGTTATGTTCATATGGGGGCATGGGCGAATTGTATCATGAAGAATTGGGGTTTTAAAAATCGAGCGCGTAGCGCTCTGTTGGTTTAGGCCGAGAAGTCTCGGTGCTTATAGAGAGATGCAGATATTGTCAGTGCAAACTTCATATAGAATTCTGGGCTACTAAATTGTCGACAAAAGGCAGCTTAGTCACTACGGCGCCGAATACGCAAGTCGGTTGAGAAACGACTGGAATAACGGCATGAGCTGGTTTCCGGCTGAAGAGTTTTTCTGGAGTAGTGAGTGCAATATTGATCCCACTATCTTGGTGTGCGAATCGGCAATATCTTCCGATTCCCTGACTCACAAAATATACAATCATTTCTCTCTACCTTTCCGCACGCGGGTGAGCAGAGAGGACTGTTACACCAGCAATCACAGTTTCTGACATGAGATTTCCTTTCAAGGAACAAATAATCATTGATACAAAGTAAACGAGCCATCGTTTCCGATTACTCATTTATTCACCAGAAAGATTTATAAACACAAATCAGCCATCGAGGTTCGTCCCCAAAGTAAAAAACCTCATGTTTTTTGTTTCATTGAGCGCGGTCATGGGTTTATAAGATAGTCGCCTGATGAGTATGAGCTTTGGAGCTTCCTTATAGCATTTTATCTTCCGCAATCTTCTCGGGAGTGCTGCGATGAAATAAAGTATGCAAAAAAACTTATACGGCAGTGCAGAGACAAAAAAACGATCTTTCCAATCGACGAATGTTCATCTTCCATGATCCCCCAAGAACAACTCTGCATTCAGATTCGTATCTTCTCACAACTCTGTCAACATCCTATGAGCGGAAGAGTTCGTGTTCAAGCAAAGATATCGCACGCGCTGCTTCGTCTGCAGATGCATGCAACTCCTTTACTTCAGTAAGTAGTGCGGCATATTCCCCTTCTCGTTCAATTCGATCATTCCCCTTTGTAACAACTTCTATCTCTTTTTCAGCTTTTTCTTCGCGTGCGGTTTGTGCATCCTCAGATACTTCGCTCCGTTCTTCTGCGATACGTTCACGCGTCTCAACGTATTGATCACGCTTGAGAGCTATCTCAAGTGCGTGCAGTTTGCGCTCTTTTGCACTAAGCTTCGATTGGGCAGTAAGTCTTTTCTGTTTCAATGCTGCAAGTAGATCGCGCTTGCGCTTTTTCATTGCATCGTATTCTTTAGCTTGTTCGTCGACAAATGCACGATCGTCGGTGCCTTTCTTTGCATCCTCCATTTGCTGGTCGAAGCCTGTTTCATCTTCATCATCATCATCTTCGTCTTCGTCTTCGTCTTCGTCTTCGTACATGCTCCTATCATAACCCGAACCAACGGATAAAAAAACAGCGACCGAGTTGTAGCATCTTTTATAGGACTTACGCAAAACGATGAAATTAGAGGCGCGGAGAAAACGACGAAGAAAGCATGTTCACCACAGAGAGTACACCACCGGAGTACTTCTTGTTTTCTAATTCACAAAGTTCATAAGAAAACAAAGTCGCTTCCATTTTCAAAGACGGAATACCGTCATAAAAATTTGGTCGCATATATGTTGACTGAGTCGCAGGGGCTCCGCAACAAAGAAGTTTGCGTTTGTGGAAGTCCTATTTTAGATATTTGGGAGTTCTCGCTGTATCGCACCAAGCTCAATAAGCTGAGCTCTTACCGCGCGATACTCTTCTTCGAGATCCTCCTTGTCGAGGTCGTCAACACCGACATCTATGCCCTGCTCTTTCATCATGGCGACTCCTGTCTCCTTGGCATTAAGTAGCGCCTGCAGGCGAGCAAGCTCAGCCTCAAGTGTTTCGATGGAATTATTTCCTTCTGGGTTATTCATATAGCAATCATAGCACATGGCATGGTTGCGTCTAATATTTCCGCCCGCGAAGAAGTGTTGGGCGGGTATATCTTCGATGGGATTCGTCCACACAATCGTGACAAAAAATCACCCCCTCGAGTGGGTGATTTTTCTTAGCTTATTTGAATCTTATTTTCCTCTCATCTCGATCACCGCTGCGGCAACGTTTGATGGGACAGCGACATATTCAGCGGGAGTCATGGTGAAGGTTCCGCGGCCTTCGGTCATCGAGCGCAAGGTCGTCGCATAGCCGAACATTTCAGACAAGATACCGCGTTAAATCCCCGCGGAGTTCATGAGTGCAAGAAACTGCTCTTCTTTTTCTAAGCTTATCGCTTGAAAAAATGGGGTCATAAGATTATCAAACTCCGTATCTTTGAGGTAATGCTCTCTCGCATAATCAAGGTGGACCTTAGTAAATTCTTCCGACCCCTTCATGCCAAAATAGTTTTTCAGTTGTGACATTCTCTCCGTAAGTTCCATCGGGTCGGACATATAATCAGTAAATATTTCCTTTGCTTTTTCGCGAGAAATCTCAGGATCTTCTTTCTTGTAAATTTCATAGACCTCTTCCGTAAATTCCATTTGACTAAGATCAAAAGCCTGCGCATAGTGATTGTTGAAAAAATCTCTAATGTCGACATGTCCGAACCGTCGCACATTATGCCCCTTCTCATGTGCCTCTATTATTGACCATTGCTTTTGTGTTGGCGCTTTCCCCGTTTGTGGAATTTTCCAGTTCAGGTTCATTACTTCATTTGTTGGCGATCTGTGTTCCGACAAATAGCCAATGTCAGTTACTGCGCTTACTTCCTCAAGCATGCTGTCAATTCGCCGCTCAATCTCTTCTCTCTCGGGAGGGATGTACTGTACGGACTCAAGAACAAGAGACCCATCGGGATTTCGTTTGGATGCTCCGGTCTCAGGATCGACAACATCTCTCGTCACGAGTTTTCCGGTTGCGGCTCGGGTTTCATAGGCCTCCTCATACAACCTTATGAGCTGCTCTTTGATCTCAAAATTACCGAGTCGCTCAATGAGCACTAGGGAATCATTTCCTTCATAATTTGCCGTGTTTTCAGGAATTATTTCTTGAGAAAATTGACGTTCGATATTCATTGAGAGATTTATTGTAGGAACAATTTAAAAATTCCAGTATTCATTCGTGCGGGGGAGCGACATATCAAGTCCGAGTGTATCTTTTGCACTAGAAATCACTTTTCTTACCCATGCGAGCATCAATAGATCTTGCTCGCGCAAGCGCATCTTCGTCGGTCTCAACACCAAAAACTCCGACTTGAGTTTTCATTCCCTTCTCGTCAACAAATTCTAGCCACTTCTTTGCCTCGTCCTTATTGTCTTCTACTTCATTTGTGTCATTAGTTTGCACAGACTCCATTCCCATAAGTTTAAAAATTATTTATAGACATCATTTTACCACCCTCCGATAAAGACAGTCAAAAAAATCACCCACTCGAGTGGGTGATTTTTCTTAGCTTATTTGAATCTTATTTTCCTCTCATCTCGATCACCGCTGCGGCAACGTTTGATGGGACGGCAACATATTCAGCGGGAGTCATGGTGAAGGTTCCGCGGCCTTCGGTCATCGACCTGAGGGTGGTTGCATAACCGAACATTTCAGCAAGCGGAATTATTGCGGTTGCGACCTTGAGCATTCCACGGTCCTCCATGGAGTTGACCTGGCCACGACGGGAAGCGACGGAGCCTGTGACATCTCCCATGAACTTGTCAGGAAAAACGATCTCAACCAACATGACTGGTTCAAGTAAGGTTGGACGCGCTTTCTTGGCAGCGTCTTGAAGCGCCATTGAGCCGGCGATCTTAAAGGCAATTTCTGATGAATCAACTTCATGGAATGATCCATCGTAAAGTTCAACTGAGATATTAACCAGTGAGTAGCCTGCGACCACTCCGCGCTCCATTCCTTCTTTAAGACCTTTCTCGATGGGTGAGATGTACTCTTGCGGAATGATCCCTCCCTTGATCGAATTAACGAACTCAAATCCGGGTGAGCGCTTTGTATTCTTCGGAAGGTCCTCTTCTTTGATAGTAAGATCCATCGGCTTGACCCTGATCTTCACGTGTCCGTACTGACCGCGTCCTCCTGACTGCTTAATGTATTTGCATTCGGCTTCGGATTCTCCCTGAATGGTCTCACGATATGCGACTTGGGGTTTGCCGGTATTTGCTTCGACACTAAACTCGCGCTTCATGCGATCAACGATGATCTCAAGGTGAAGTTCACCCATTCCCCAAATGATGGTCTCTCCTGTCTCGACATCACTTGTAACGCGGAAAGTCGGATCTTCGGCAGATAGACGGCCGAGGGCAACACCCATTTTCTCCTGATCTTGTTTTGTTTTTGGTTCAATGCGCATCGAAATGACAGGCTCGGGGATGACAATACGCTCAAGTATGATTGGAGCATCTTCACTGCAAAGTGAATCTGAAGTGAGCGTATCTTTCAATCCGACAGCGGCGGCAATCTCTCCGGCAAATACTTTCTTTACCTCTTCACGCTCGTTGGCATGCATACGCAGGATGCGCGAGATGCGCTCCTTTTTGCCTTTCGTCGCATTGTAAACATACGAACCTGACTCAAGCGTGCCCGAATAAACTCGGAAGAACGCGAGCTGTCCGACATATGGATCTGTTGCGATCTTGAACGCAAGCGCAGAAAATGGTTCGTTGTCGTCTGGGTGGCGATATATTTCTTCACCAGTCTTAGGGTCGTGGCCTTTTGTGGGTGGCATGTCCATCGGACTTGGGAGAAAGTCGATGATCGCGTCCAGTACAAGCTGTACACCCTTATTCTTGAGTGCAGAGCCTGTAAATACAGGAACAAGGTCATTGGCGATCGTTGCGACTCGTAATACACGCTTAAGATCTTCAAGCGAGGGCTCTTTGCCTTCGAGGTATTCATTCATGAGCTTCTCGTCATTCTCGACGATCGCTTCGATCATCATGCCGCGATACTTTACTGCATCGGCTTTATACTCTTCGGGAATATCATGATAGACAAGCGTATTTCCCATTTCACCTTCGAAGGTCACGTACTTCATGGTCAGAAGATCGATAACTCCTGAGAACTGATCTTCTTCACCGACAGGAATCTGCATGCGTACCGCTTTTTTTGTCAGGCGATCCAAGATGCTTTGGTAAGATTTCTCAAATGATGCACCGGTGCGGTCGAGCTTGTTGATGAAGCAGATGCGAGGCACCTTGCCTTCATCGGCATAGCGCCAGTTGGTCTCAGACTGAGGCTCAACACCAGCGACACCGTCAAAAACCACAACCGCTCCGTCGAGTACACGCAGTGAGCGCTTCACTTCAATAGTGAAGTCGATGTGGCCCGGAGTATCGATGAGATTAAAGCGATGCTTACGCGAGTCATCCTCTTTCGGCATGTAAGTTGGGCTCCAGAAAGCGGTTGTAGCGGCTGAGGTGATAGTGATACCACGCTCGCGCTCCTGCTCCATCCAATCCATGACCGTGTCACCTTCGTGCACCTCGCCTATCTTGTGACTCACGCCGGTATAGAAAAGCACACGCTCGCTGGTGGTCGTCTTTCCTGCGTCAATATGCGCGATGATGCCGAAATTGCGAACTTTCTCTAGGGGATAATCTCTCTCCATACTTGATAAATTAACAGATAAAAATAAATTGCATTTCCAAAAGATCCTTAAGTGCGTGGCAGATCCGAGTGGTCACAGACTGCAACCGCACATCTAAACAAAAAAGCCACTTGAGGCCATTCGTGGCTCTAATATATAGAAAAGTAGCCAAAATTGCAAGAAAATTACTTCTCACATATTTACAAGTTTCTTATATGGTGGCAAGGTAGGTACAGAAGTGATAATCCATTATGGAGCAAAGCATGCAGATGCAACGAAGCTATGTGCACCACTGGTTAGAGCGAGTGCGGTATGTACGTGAACGCTACATACTGCATGGAAAATATTTTCTTTACCACCCATTGCGCGAAAATACGGCAAATGAGCTTAATTTAAATTATGCATCGCTACAACAGCTGTATTCGTCCCACTTGCTTTCAAAGTGTACGTACATTTGTAGCGGCATCAACAAACACGGGGGAACATTCGGCGGGCTAATTTCAGTGACTAGTATTGAAAAGAGTGAAGTGGCAGAAATATTATTTTTCATTCATGGACACCTCATGAATGAATCTGGATTTATTTATAACGATCTTCCGGTTAGAGTTGGTGTTACCAAGGACAGCTACATTTCATATGGCAAACCTTAATCCCCCGCAATTTGTTTTGCGTGGGGATTATTATTATCATATTGTGAATTACAAAGCTCATCAAACTCGCAACTACTTTGTAGTCACAGATAATTTTCAGCTCTAAATTTCTGCAACCCCGTCTCGCGCCGCTGCGCTGTGACCTTGAAACATTTCACTTATCATGTTTCAACACCCACCAAAGCGAGGAAGTGATCTCAGTTCGCTTTTTAGTTTTATCTGCATGTGGGAGTTTGGTAATTCAAAGTTTTACAACCATAAAAAATTAAAATAACTTTAGAGGACTTATTTTAAAAATATCAGCAATGGAGGTAAGTCTCCGTTTCTGTAAAAAGCAGTTCAAGGTTGAACTTGGGACGTTTAACTTGACTCTAATCTAGATATATGCTATAATTATTTGAGTCATCGGAATTCTAAAAAAACGCTGACCTATGCGATATTTTGTCGCCGAGAACAGTACATTTTTAAGGAGGGGTTCACCATGTTTATATTTGCTGAGATAGCTGTGATAGTAATGATGTTTGTTACCATTGCGCTCATGTTAGTAAATCAGTCAATCCAGCAGTCTAGATCGATGAAGATACTCTATGACATATCGGCATTCGTCACGGGAGTTTTGTGGATAATAATTGTGGACAACGCGACCAGTTCGTTTATCATCTCTACGGCTTTCTTGGTTGCAATCTGGTTTATCTGGGTATGCATCAAGAAGCTCGTAGAAGCTTGGAATGCTAAATAACTAGGGAAATCACGGGGCCCTCGCGAAATTTATTTTCGCTTGGGCTTTTTTTATAAACCACTGTGTACTCTAGCACACAGTCTCAAACCAGGCAGGAAGTCCTAAATAGATTCACGGTACTATGGCTTCTCGACACGAAACGGATCATCTTTGCCTTATTTGTTTTCAAAGCGGTGCTTAATGTATTCAGTAATCATCGTTGCTAAGACATTAACATGCGAAATGTCGTGTGGGACAATTTACGATAGTCATTACCCATAGTGGAATCGTAGCATGCTAAAGCCGTCGCCTTAAGGCGAGGGTGTTAACCAAAACCCTGACAAAGGCTATAAAAAAAGAAAATCGGCGACGCCCGCGCGTCGCCGAAAATACGAATTAGATAAATTAATTATTTGCAGCTTTTGTTGCTTCGGAAATGTAGAGTGTCCATTGATCCCCATATTCAACAAGGTCGGCAATATTAAATTGATCAACTGCTATCAAGCTCCAGCTTCCATTTTTAGATACAACTAAAATCACTTTCTTAATGCCATTTTTGTTTTGCGGAAACTCCATTATTGGGACTTCAGCATACAGTTTCTCAAAACCCCCTAGCATTCTATCAAGCGGCTTGCGTAAACGTAAATGTTTTTGCATTCCACCTGTGGCCCCGACTTCAAGCTTAATGTCTGTAATAGTCATAACTTTCTGATCCCAACCATTACCTGCAGATTGGACACAGACCGTAGCTTTTTTTTGCGTGTTTTGGGCTTCACTATTTTCAAGTAATGCCCCTGTGGCGAAACTCCAATAACCATCTTTTTTTACTCTTTCAGACACAAGAAATATCGCTGCACCTGAATTATCTGGTCGCCTGCTAATACCCTCTGCAAAGACTAACAGATCATCACGCTTCAAACGAGGAGCAAATTGTTCCCCTGGAATGGATGTACGTTTTCTGCCTTGTTCTGCATGCGCCACTTGTGCTTGTAGCAACAAAAGCGTTGCAAAACTGATTGTAATATATCGCATCCATTTCATTGCAAACTCCTTAAGTAGCGCTATTTAGGTGAAGTGCAGTACTTCGCACGATTGAATGTATTATCATTGTTTGCAGCTGAGACTATGAGCGGTAGTACGTAATCTAGTTTGACTCCAAGCGGCTTGCTTGGGGTTAGTTCCGCATATCCCTTAAATATCGCAACTACTCTGCCAGACTTATCTACAATCGGAGCACCTGATATCCCCGGAGTGGCGCGATATGTACAACCCGAATTCGGACATACTTGAGAAAAACTTAGTCCGGCTATTTCATCGATACTCATCAGCGTCATGACAACGAGTCCGAGTTTCTCAAACTCATTTCCCGCAAGCTTGCTCAATTCAGGGCGAGCGATCGTCTCTTCCGGACGTATCTGTCCGAGTGTGTAATAAGTGTCACCAACTTTTGGAATCGCAAATTTCGGAAAATGTATTTTCTCTTTTTCACAAAGCACTTGAAACGAATAGAGGTAATCGTAGGCACCGCCCGTGGAGAAAGCAAGGGCTGGAGAATCGAATTCCTGCCCGTTTTTTGCGCGGACAAAATATGCATTCATGCAGTGTCCAGCAGTAATGTAGTACCCGAGCTCACCGCTTTTGTTGGGGGATACGTTGAAACCGATGCACGCACGTTCATCGCCCAAAGAATTACTTTGCTTTATATCACTCACACGCTTTTGGTATAGCGGGAAAGAAATTTTCTTAAGCGATTCAAGTTGAGCTTCTGCTGATAATGGAAGTTGTGCCCATGAGCTTGAAAAAAATAACATCAGAAAAAATGGTAGCCAAACTTTCATTATTATTCTCCTAATTTCAAAGAAACTGCCAAATGTGGGATCATGAGAAACCACATGCCATTAAATCCTTTTTAATTCTATCATTAAATAATGAATCTCCCCTGGGTAGAGCCTAGGGTATCAAGAGGACTATAAAAACAGCGACCAGCTGTACTGTGAAGTACTGCTAATCGCTGTTTTTATAAACTAGACGATGCAGTGCGCTTTCTTTGCCAAATTTCTCTTGTTTTTAGGCATAAGGTACATAAATCGAGTCTTAATTTGACCCTCCCACCTTGTGGTTAAGCCACAGAACTGCTAGAAATTAACTACCATGGTTAAAAAACGG
>JAYTUL010000022.1:0-10077 GCA_043744555.1 bacterium
TAATGACCATGCTAATACCGAGGGAACTCGACGAAAGTTGGGAGCGCCGTAGAGACTAGATACCAGAGTACCTAAATTCATGTTTGCATTCTGCATTCATAAAAATGGTAAAGATATAGTCCACGCCTATACGAAAGTACTGGAAAACGTGTAACGCATTGGTCGCAGGTTCGAATCCTGCCGCCGGAGCTGACGACATGATCAAGAAAAACGCCCTATTCTATATTAGGGCGTTTTTCTGTCGTCAGCTCGGCAGCGAGCGAAGCTCGCGGGCAGGATTCGAAGCCATTCACCACAGAGTACTTCCAATTTCTCAAACGGATTACCGTTAAGAAATTTAGGTCTCTTCCGTATTTCTGAAGTTTTCCTAACCTGAAGAAATGAAAGTACCTTCCTCGCGAGTTTGTGTCCACATTATCGATAGTAAATTGCCACCAGAACAGCTACTTGATAGGATGGCTGTGTGATAAATGAGAATAAAAAAGTAACTCCAAGGAGACCAAGCGGTTTTGATGAACTCCTTCCCCCAGATCAGATACTTTTCAATGAAATGCAGGAAAATATACGAAAAGTATATGAATCTTTTGGTTACCTTCCAATAGAAACCCCTGCGATTGAATTATCTGAAGTACTTCTTGCAAAAGGTGGAGGTGAAACGGAAAAACAGATCTACCGTTTTACAAAAGGGGATACTGATATAGGACTACGCTTTGATCTCACGATACCTTTGGCAAGATATGTTGCGGAGCATTTTTCAGAACTTTCATTTCCGTTTCGACGTTATCAGATCCAAAAAGTTTGGCGAGCAGAGAAATCACAGAGAGGGCGCTACCGAGAGTTCTTACAGTGTGATATTGATATTATTGGCAGCAAGGGATCCCTTCCTGATGCCGAGATGTTGATTGTTGCATCTCAAGTATTCAAGAAATTAAACATAGATGTGCTCATCCTGGTGAATAATAGAAAAATACTTTCCGGAATTTTGATCCACCTTGATATCTCGGAATTAGAATTAAGCATCTTTAGAATCAGCGACAAGCTTGAAAAAGAAGGTAGGGACTTTGTTTCCCGTGAGCTTGCAATTCTGGGTCTTACCCATGAACAAATCACTCATTTATTCAACTTTTTCGACATTCAGGGAAGTAATGTGTCGATTTTTGATCAATTGTTAAAACTTGATATTGAGCAGCCGTTATTCATAGAGGGAATAAATGAGCTAAGGTCAGTTATTGAAATAGCACAGTACGATGAGAATATCGCAAAAAATATATCTATTGATCTCACTATTTCCCGCGGACTTGATTACTATACCGGAACGGTTTTTGAAACAACACTCATCGGGCATCCTGAGTTCGGGAGTATTTGTTCTGGGGGGCGGTACGATGACCTTGTAAATAATTATACGGACAAACGTCTTTCTGGTGTCGGAATATCGATTGGTCTCTCGAGACTCTTTGCCGCACTTAAAACAATCAATTCTGATACTGTGGCTCAAAAACGGTTCACACTCTCAGAGGTGCTTATTGTTTATATGAGTAAGGAAACTGTCCGTGAGGGCATGATAATCGGGATGGTATTGCGTAGTAAAGGAATTAAGACAGAAACTTATCCACAAAAAGAAAAAATCGGAAAACAACTAGATTATGCAAATAAATTGAGTATCCCCTTTGTAATTTTAATTGGCGAAGAAGAAGTTAAGATTGGAAAGCTTACCTTAAGAGATATGGAAACCGGGGAGCAGCTTTTGTTGACCAAGGAAGAAACTTTAGAAAAAATTCTTGCTTCACGTAAGATTTTGCGAACTATTGAGGAGTAAGGAGGTGTAAGTTATTGGACTATTTATATTTAGTGCGGTTTTAAAGATAGCAGTTTTCTGTACATTTACTGAGTTTGCGAAAGTAGGTGAGTGCAGATTCCTCAGTTTAACATCCTCATCACGAGGCAGTTTTTTAACAAGAGGGAATCATGTTGTATGATGTAAACAAATGACTACCCATCTTTCTTCAGACTATTCAACACTCTCACTATCGTGTCTTGTTCGGAAGCCTAGAGGGGGCAACATGCATTCGCCACTGGTGATACTTTTGCACGGTTACGGTAGCAACGAAGCTGACCTCTTTGAGCTTGCTGAGAAATTTCCAGCAGAGTTTCTTGTTATCTCCGCGCGAGCTCCGCACACACTCAGTATGGGTCAGTATGCATGGTACGCTCTCGATTATTCTTCCGGAGAAGCTGTACACGACATCATACAAGCAGAAGAGAGCAGGCTGTTGCTCAAACGATTCATCGATGAGGTAAGCCAAGAATTCGCGGTAGACACAAAGAGGATATTTCTTATCGGCTTTAGTCAGGGAGCAATCATGAGTTATAGTGTTGCACTCACATTCCCATCCCTTGTGCGAGGTATCGGAGCATTAAGCGGCAGGCTCTCCGAACAGATCAAGCCCATCGTAAATGTAGAGAGGGAAGTTGGGGAGGCAAAACTCGCGGTATTTGTCGCCCATGGCACTCTCGATAAAGTACTGCCAATACAGCATGCGCGTGAAGCGAAAGAGTATCTAGAAGGGCTGGAGGTCACGCTTACCTATGGCGAATATGCAATACCGCATACAATTTCAGGCGTTCTGACGCAAGCGCTTATCCACTGGCTCTTGCACGTGAATGCTCACTAAAGATCTTCTCTCTAATATCCTGATCTATGTAAACGGTGCCTGCTTTAATTAACGCTTGAACTGCACTAGTAACTGTAACTGGGGATAAGTCCATGTAACTGGGGATAAGTCCAAATAAATGACAACCCGTGTGTTATAATATCATCCATGCCTCGCCAGCCTCGTATCGCACTCGGTGACATTGTCTATCACGTCCTTAACCGTGGTAACGGACGCCGTACAATCTTCTCCACTGATAAGGATTATCTGCATTTTGAAGAACTCCTCACTGAAGCAAAAGAACTTATCGACATGCGCATCCTTGCGTATACCCTTATGCCCAACCACTGGCATTTGGTTCTCTACCCAAGAAAAGACCGTGATTTGAGTGAATTCATGCGCTGGCTCACCACAACTCATGCACGTCATTATCGTGTAAAAACAAAGAGTATCGGTCATGGTCATCTCTATCAAGGGACGTACAAATCTTTTCCGATTGAAGAAGACCAGCACCTCACTACGGTTATTCGCTACGTCGAACAGAATCCCTTGCGTGCCAAGCTCGTGAAACGCGCCGAGGATTGGAAGTATGGAAGTCTTTCTCGTCGTATGAAAGGAACTCCAAAGCAAAAGAAGCTTCTTGCAAAGCTCCCTACCAAACTTCCCGCGAACTATCTTAAGGCGGTGAATACGATCTATGATGATGACATGCTCACCACCATACGTGGGAGTGTACAGAAGGGAGTACCGTACGGGGATGAGGAGTGGGCAAGTCAGTTTGTGAGCAAGATTAGACCATGAACATGATGAAAAATGTGAGATTATCCCCAGTCATCCCCCCCCTGCATCCACGGATACCGGGTCGTTGTTCATTGATGAAATTATTGCATGGAGTGATATACTCACAAAATGAACACAAGTGATAATACTCCATTGCTGCAAAACAGCCGGCTGATCTTGAGCGCTGAGCAAGTGCTCCTCACACGCGAATACAAGGATTTTTTGGGAGGAAAACAGTCAACGCCACTCATTAAGAACGCTCGCAGTATTTTTGTCTACAGGATCGTCTATCGATCACAGGGACATAACGTCGTCGGATATGTCGTCGAACCACGAAAAGGAAAGAACCTACCCTGCGTGATTTATAATCGCGGAGGTTCGGGGGAATTCGGAACAATAAAGATATGGGATCTTTTCAACGGAATCCCGGCACAACTCGCGATGAACGGATATATCGTCATCGCTTCGCAGTATTCCGGAAATGCGGGAAGCGAAGGAACTGACGAACTTGGAGGGGATGATATCGAAGATGTCATTAACCTAAGGAAGGTCCTTGATACTTATCGTCGTGCCGATGCGAAACGCATAGGCATGTACGGAGGAAGCCGTGGCGGCATGATGACCTATCTTGCGCTCAAAAATGTGCGTTGGATACGCGCGGCGGTCACCGTTGGGGCTTCAAGTGATATGTTTCGCGAAGAAAAAATTCGACCCGAATTGAAAGCATTGAATAAAAAAATGTTCGGCGGATCTATTACTGAAAAGAAGAGGCGTTCGGCTGTTTATTGGCCAGATATGTTTCCAAAAAAAACACCTCTCCTCATGATGCATGGAGGATCTGATTGGCGCGTCAGTCCTCTTGATTCAATCGAACTTGCACAAAAACTTCTTGCACTTCATGTCCCCTGCCGCTTGGTATTATTCGAGGGAGCAGATCATGGACTCAGTGAACACTATGCGACTTCACTGAGTATGACCATCTCTTGGTTCGACCGTTTCGTTAAGGGTGACGAACGGCTGCCAGACACAAAACTGCACGGTCGCTAAAAAAATTCCCCCCGTACAGAGAGGGGGGAGGATTCATGAGTCCAAGAAGTCTCAGTGATTCTTTGCGCCGAAGATGGGGCGAGCGAAATCGCCGCCCTTGCTCTTGCAGACAGAGCCCTTGCACGAGCGGCAGTTGCCTTGCTTGCACTTCGAGGAAGCACCGCTGTCGTCCGAGAAGAACGCGTCAAGATCGGACAGCGACTCGCCGAATTCCGCGAAGAACAGATCGGTCGTCTCGCAGAAGGCATCGCTCAGGGCTTGCGCATCTTCCGCCCCTCGCATCCCGAAGTACGGGAAGTGATGGAAGTATGTGCCGAACACCTTGTCGCAGTCGGCGAAGTACTTGTGCGTGTCGAGGATGTGGTAGTGCCAGAAGGTGTCGATGGCCTTCGACGGCACAACCGAATCGGAGGGGTACTTGAGGTTGAGGGACAGGAACCGCTTGTACCAAATCTCGACGGCATTCACCTGCTCGAGAGTCCAACCTTCACCCTCTTCGGACTCCATCAGCTTGACCTTGATGGGGCCGAGATCGAGGCGCTCGACGTTTGCGAAAGCTGCAGCAGAGAAATGCGGTACGGCAGCCGGTGTGGGTTTCACAGCAGAAAGGTTCATGGCAATGCTCCAAATGTGAGTGTATGAAGAACGAGGTAAACTGGGGAATCCAGCACTGTTAAAGTAGCAAAAAATATGCGAAAAAGTCAAGCGCAATAATCCCAAGTTCGTCGGAACCGGTGTCAGGCATCGAATTTTCCCAAAGCAAAGGAAGCTACTTGCAAAACTCCACACTAATCTCCCCTTGAACTATCTTAAGGAGGTTAATGCAATCTATAATGACGACATACTCACAACCATACGGGAGAGCGTGCAGAAAGGAGTGCCGTACGGGGATGAGGAGTGGGCAAGTCAGTTTGTGAAAAATGTGGACTTATCCCCAGCCCCCAGCCCTCCAGTTCTTCCGAGGCAGGATGAGCAGCCTATATTTATATTATTGAGAGACTGCCGTGATAGAATAAATTCATTAACCTTGTCTGACCCATTTGCCCATGATTAATAAGTTTAAAATATCCAATCGCTAGAGCATGATGAATTCAAAAGGCCCAGAATTTTCGGCAGCAGAATCGAGTGACAAGGAACGCTCTCCTTTTGACGAACAATGGGATCATCCTGAAACAATGACACTTTCTGGGTCAGAAGTGCAGTTTTATGATATATCACCGGAGTCACTCAAAACCGAAACCCCTACAGCCATGGTCGCAGGATGGGGTGGTACTCCGGAAATGTATCGAGAAAACATAAGAACGCTCGTTGACCAGGGGAGGCGAACATTGGCGGTTGATGCCCCACATGGTATTGACTACAACGAAGGAGAAATGTCATCTGAGGAAATTGATAAGCTACCCGATACAGTATTGAGAAAGATTGCCGCGCTCATCAAAAGTCTCGATGAAAAGCAAGTCGGACAGATTGATGCAGTTGCCCACTCCGAGGGATGTTTGGCTGTCATCGTTGCGGCCACGCTTTATCCTCTGCGTTTTCGTGATGTTGTACTCGTCAATCCCGCCGGAATGATTGGAAAGGATAATTTCTGGCGACTCGCGACAAGTTTTTCTGTGGATGTCATAAAAGGGTATGTTGATGAAATTCGGAAAAATGGAATATCAGAACCAATGCTTCGCTCTATTCGTGAAGTTGGGAGTTCGGCGGTGAAAGATCCAATCAAGGCATTTCGTGAGGTACTGGCAATCTCAGATACAGAGATACGCGAATTACTCATTGGCATGAGGGCAAAAGGTATCGGTATTTCTATCGTGAGCACGGTTGACGATGAGGTATTTCCTCAAGAACAACTGCAAAAAATAATTACCAAAGACATGGTGGATGGATATTTTGTTGCAAAAGGTCACCACGGAGAGTTTCAGCTTAATGCCGAGCCGTACACTAAACTTGCCGATTATGCGCTTCAGGCAATGCAAGAGAAAAGGGAAAAGAGACTCAACGTACAGGACGTTCCCGCGTAGCGCAGAAAGGAGACTGATGTATTCGCTTGCCTGTCTACTGCTATGGAGTAGGATGGAAATATCGTTATTTACTTATCAGTTTCCATGAATCCCGTTAGAGATAGGAAGTGCAGCACTTCCGTTCGATAGCACAAGATGTGGGTCTGATGAGAGATAAGAACAATGTGTGAATGCAAACAATTTTTTTAATCACTAATCTCTAGCGGGATGAAATACACCTCTTCAACCAAAGTTTCAAAGGACAAGGACATTGCGAGTATCGTACTGGTCGCAGTAGGAGATGCGCAGGTGCGCGGTGCAGATGGCCGCACGCAGCTTGAGATAGGCATCGGCAAGCGCGAGGAGATGACCCGCAGGAAGCTTATAAGCACGATTCGCAAGGCAGTCTCAAGTGCGAAAGTGGCAAAGCAGAAGCGTATCGCCCTTACCATCGCTGATTTTCCTCTTAATACCCATTGGCTCTGCCATGGGGATCTTCGCTAAGGAAGGGTTTGGAAAACCGTTGGTTTTCCAAGATATTTAGTGCGAAGCTCCTGAGATACCCCGCCGATACAAAGCGGAGCGAGTGAGGGTACGGCTCTGCCGCGGGGAGGTTCATTGTCGAGGAGACTATTTTTCGGTATCCTCGAGGAATTTGTCGTAGATATTTTTCCAGGTGAACTGATCAAGCTGTGTGCGCACACTATAATTGTTTGCTTGTGCTTTGTTTGGTAATATTCTGTATATGGCAAATTACGTAAAATGGATAAGAGAAAAAGTCGGACATGAGCCCATATTTCTAAATGTTGCATGTGCAATTATTGTTAATGAAAAAGGGGAGGTTTTACTCCAGCGGCGAGGTGATTTTAAAGAAGAAGCATGGAGTTTACCAGGCGGAGCAATGGAAATAGGTGAATCTGCGGAAATTACAGTGAAGAGGGAGGTACTCGAAGAAACCCACTTGGAAGTAGCTGTCGACAAATTTTTAGGTGCCTATACTCATAATAAGGTAGTTTCATATCCTAACGGTGATAAATGCCAAATGATTCTTTTTGTTTTTGTTTGCCACTCAATCAGTGGAGACGTAAAAACAGACGGAAATGAAACTCTTGAATTGCGCTACGTTGATCCGCTTAAGAAACCAAAATTCTTCAGAGAACACCAAGAGGTCGCATTCGCTGATTATCTTAACGGAGTGAGTGGGGTCATTCATTAAAATAATAAAATCCACTACTTCGTGGATCTTACTCTGGTATTTTGACGGCTTTTCTACTCAGCGCAACCTACTTGCAACTGGACTTACTTTAATTCTAACTAGAACTGCAACAAAGCACTATCGGCAAAGCGGAGTTAAAGAATAAAATTAGTTGCTGTTTTCATGCTATGGTGGCTCTATTAAGAGCCATTTTTCACAAAAGTTATTATGCCCCCTAAAGATCGCTTAGGTGCAAAACTTCGCACTGCATCCGAATCTGAGCGTTTGGTGGCGGGAATATGAACGGCTCAATTCGTAGGCGACCTAATTTACACGACAGAAGGGAAATGAAATTGGAAGTACTCTTGTGGTGACTGAGCCATTCAGTCTAGAAAAGTCCATAATTGAACGGCTCAAATTAGAGTTAAATTGCACGGTGTAATTTGATAATTCTAAGAATACCTATAGAATATAAACCATGAAAACTTCAGATAACTCAGTTGTTATATCCAAGATTCCTGAGATTTTGGAGGTAAAGCGAGTATTGTTCACAAAAAAACATGAGGAGCTTGTTGGTCTAGAGCTGGCAAAAATCTGTAAAAGGAACTCACAAAAAATTTTTGTATACCGAATTGTGTACCGCTCACAAGGTCACAAGGTTGTTGGATTTATTGTCGAACCACGAACAGGAGACCATCTCCCTAGTGTGATCTACAATCGCGGCGGCTCAGGTGAGTTTGGTGCACTAAAAAGCAGTATGTTTTTTCTCAGAATACCTGCTCAGCTTGCACTACATGGATATGTTGTCATTGCTTCACAATATTCTGGGAATGCGGGAGGTGAAGGAAAAGATGAAATGGGAGGCTCGGATATTGAGGACGTCCTTGTTCTTAAAAAAATTCTCACAAAATATCGTCGAGTGAATTCTGAAAAAATTGGAATGCATGGAATGAGTCGAGGGGGAATGATGACATATCTATCCTTAGCAAGAGTAAATTGGCTTAAGGCCGTTGTCACAGTTGGGGGAGTCACAAATCTAATCCGACAAGAAAAGCTCCGTCCAGAAATGAAAGAACACTTCAAAAAAATGTTTGGTGGCTCACTGAGTGAAAAGAAAAAACGATCGGCACTTTTTTGGGCAGACCAATTCTACAAAAAAACACCCCTTCTAATTATGCATGGCAGCTCAGATTGGAGAGTAAGTCCTCTCGACTCGATCGAACTTGTCCAGAAACTTCTTGCGCTCTATATTCCACACCGATTAGTGCTTTTTGAAGGTGCAGATCATAGTTTGAGTGAACGCGCAAATGAGTCTTTGAAGCTGACTCTTTATTGGTTTGATCGTTTCTTGAAAAATAACGAACCCCTGCCTGACATGAAGCTGCACGGTATTTAGCTATAAAAAACCGTCACTTCTTTTAAAGTGACGGACAGACCGAAGTATTAGTGCGTGAATATCGGCCTTTTGTTGAAATCCCTAGCAGTAATGTTGCCGTCGCAGTTTGTTGCCCCACACGCAGTGCCACCGCACTTGGTGCCTTCGCAATCTGCATGAGTTTGGGTATCTGCGGATGGGAAACACTTTTTAAGTTCGTCCACTGATTCACTAAATTCGTTAAGGAAGCGATCTCTCGTACTAGTAAAAGCCATTTCGAGATTCTTTGCATCCTCATCGCCTCTCATTCCGAAATATGGGAAATGATGAAGAAAGTAGCCAAATATCGCTTGACAGTCATTACTGTATTTCTGAGTATCCAGAATGTGGTAATGCCAAAATGTGTCGATAGCCTTTGTGGGTACGTTTGATGCTGAAGGATACTTTAGGTTCAGATCTAAAAACCGTTTGTACCATTTTTCCGCCGCGTTAATTTGTTCTACAGACCAATTTTCACCATCAGGACGCATCAGTTTTACCTTAATAGGTCCGAGATAGAGATGGTCGATCGAATGATTTCCAGTTGGCCCTACCACCCTAAATCTGGGGGCCTCAGAGGTTGAAATTGCAGTTGCTTTCATTGAAGTTTCCTTACAAAGGACATCTGCGCCGTTAAGAGATTCTTAAGCAAAAAGCGCAAATATCTAACTGTAAACTAGTACAAATCACATTTTTTGACGAACGCAATGATTTTCTGCGTTAATTTTGTTTGATTTTTGGTCAGCTTACAATCAACACTGCTTTTCTTATTCAGCCTAAGTCCAAGATTTCGTATTGTTGCAAAATAGTTCCTTATAACTTCTTTTTAAAACTCTTCATATAGCAAAACATCCGCCGTATTCATACGACGGATGTTTTGTCTCTTTTTCCCAAAACTACATAGGGGTACACCCACTCCTGTCCGGTTAAATTTCCGCAAATCCCCTAAGACCCCTCAACGGGGGTTTATTTTGCAAAAATGCATTTTTC
>JAYTUL010000023.1:0-9887 GCA_043744555.1 bacterium
CATAAACACTCGTCCACGCAAGCGACTTGGCGGATTAACACCGGTTGAGGTATTCTATCGTGATACAGGTGTTGCAATATATTGTTGAATGTACCTATTTGTGAAGCAGTTATTCTTTTGTATGATTAGGGGTCCACATGCGTAATGTAGCTGCGGGTGATAACTTACTTACCATAAAATAGAGAGCAGAATTGAGACTTTCGCAGAGTATGCTCAAAAAAGAGCTGCGTGAAGCTGAGCGAACACTCACGAGAATGCGCGAGCGTTATCTAGCTACATTCATGCCTGTGCTCGTTGCCTATCTCGACCAACAGTTTAAGGCGCACAAGAATGAAGAGTACGGCGGGGGCGTTGGACGATTTGATGTCGCACAAACATTCACCAACACAGGCATCAAGATGGACTTTCGCTTCGCTGAGGGATTGCTTGAATATGCGCGTAAAAGGCGTAAAGCATATCTGATAGCTGGTGGTGGACAAGGCCACGATGCGTACTATGGCTCGAAAGCACAGTACGACAAGTATCAGAAAATTCCATAAGCCAGAACCGCTCGATCTTCGAGCGGTATTTTCATATTAAACTGATCTGTTCTTTGATCGTATTGAAATCAGATGCAATACGAAGCCCTGGACCGTTTCGGTGTTCGGGGGGCGTACTCGGAGTACGTCCCCCGAACCTGAAATCGGGAAGGGCGAGCGACCAAATTTTACTTTGTTGTACTCAACTTAGAAAAATGGAAGTACTCTTTGTGGTGCAGTGCGTTGATTTCAATATGATCAATCCTTGCGCTTGTGCTTGGAGCGCTCTGCTTCAGTAAGATACTGCTTGCGCAAACGAACTGACTTTGGCGTGACCTCGAGGTATTCATCTTCGGTCATTATTTCAAGACCGTTCTCGATACCCACTGCGTGAGGAGGTGTAAGATTGAGCGCGTCGTCGGAGCCTGAAGCACGCATGTTGGTGAGCTGCTTGCCCTTAGTCGGATTGACTGGCATTTCATCACCCTTGGCACTGTTGCCGATGACCATACCCTCGTAGACCTCTACGTTAGGACCGATATAGAGCTCGCCGCGCTCCTGCAAGTTCGCCAAAGAATATCCGAGTGCTTTGCCAGTGATCATAGAGACCATAGAGCCGACAGCGCGACGCTCAATAGGGCCGGCGTATGGCTTGAAGCCTATAACGCGTGAAGCCATGATGCCCTCGCCCTTGGTGTCGACAACGAACTGATTGCGGTAGCCCAAGAGTCCACGTGTCGGACCTTCAAATATCATGCGGATGGTGTTGTGCGTCTGGCTCATGTTGAGCATCATCGCACCGCGAAGACCAAGCTTCTGGATGACTGCACCCTGAGACTCGCTTGGCACGTCGATAGTTACCTCTTCAAAAGGTTCGCATTTTACACCGTCGATTTCTTTGATGATGACCTGAGGCTGTGAGACTTGTACCTCAAAACCTTCACGGCGCATGTTCTCAAGTAATATTGCGACATGGAGCTCACCGCGCCCCGAAACCTTAAAGGTATCTCCGGCAGAACTTGAAAAGTCGACGCGAAGACCGACGTTAACTTCGAGCTCCTTAGTCAGACGCTCGCGGATTTGGCGTGAGGTAACGAACTTACCTTCACGACCGGCAAATGGCGAGTTGTTGATGAGAAAATAGAGCTCGATAGTAGGCTCATCGACGGTGATAGCTGGAAGAAGCTCTGCGTCAGTAGTTGTGGCAATGGTCTCGCCGATGTAGATCTCAGGAATTCCGGCAATGATACCGATGTCACCTGCTACGATCTCAGTTACTTCTTCGCGCTTGATCCCCTTGAAGGTGAAAAGCTTGGTGACCTTGCCCTTGTATGGAGCAGTACCTTCTTTAAGTAAGAAAACATTGTCAGCTAACTTTATCTTGCCTTCAGTGACACGCACGATAGCGAGGCGGCCAAGGTAGTTGTCGTATGCAAGATTAAAAGGCTGTGCGCGAAGTGGCTTCTCGCTTTGGTCAGGAGTTGCAGCAAGTGGCACGAATTCGAGAATAAGATCAAGCAAGGGTGAGAGATCCTTGCGCTCGTCGGTCAGCTTCCTCATTGCGACTCCTTCGCGGCCGATAGCGTATACCACAGGAAAATCAAGCTGCTCCTTCGAAGCACCGAGGTCCATGAAAAGTTCGAGCACTTTCTCCTCAGTCTCATCGGCATTGGCGGCGGGCTTGTCTATTTTGTTGATTACAACAATTGGGCGAAGTCCAAGTTCGAGAGACTTTTTGAGCACAAAGCGTGTCTGCGGCATTGGCCCTTCCTGTGCGTCAACGATAAGAAGAACACAATCAATAGAGCGGAGTACGCGCTCAACTTCTGAGCCAAAGTCGGCGTGTCCTGGGGTGTCGACGATGTTTATCTTGGTCCCCTTCCACATAGCAGAAGTATTTTTGGAGTAGATGGTGATACCGCGCTCGAGTTCAAGAGCGTTTGAGTCCATACTCTCACCCGTCTCGAACATGCCCGTCTGACGCATGAGTGCATCGGTGAGTGTTGTTTTCCCATGATCGACGTGGGCTATTATTGCAATATTCCGTATCTCCATATGTGATTCTTCCATTCGCGCAAAGCTCAATTTTTGCGCCCTGTACTGTTCTTTATCTCTGGGCTCGCCGGCAGTAGACTACTACAGCTCCTGCGATACTCCTCAAAAAATTACAGCACATTGCATCAAAAATTGAACTCCGCGCTTGTGTGTCTAATGCTATTAAGGTGTTTACTGCTCAAAATTAAAAGCCCACATCGGGGCATCAATAAAATGAGCATAGCTTATTCTCCTTTATTTTGCAACTTTATTTAACTCTCGTAATTGACACAATTGCACAAAAGTTTTGTGTTTTTGCAAATGTATGTAAGAATCATGCACATGGCATATATCCCTCGTAAAAATTCTCCCGCAGGTGGCAAACCATTTGCGAAACGACCCGCTTTTGCTCGCTCACGCGTAGGTGGCGCTTCAAGCGATCCCCGACCTTACTCCAGCAGCACAAGAAGCGCTACATCGTTCCCACGCCCATACGTGAGACAGGGTGGCGATGCACCATCACGCACAGCCCGCCCATATACAAGGAGTGATTCGGCTACGCCAAGACCCTTTACTCGTGGCGCTTCGGCCGCATTTAAGCCTCGGACAGGTGCTGCTTCGGGTGCTTCTTCGTCCACCTCACTAAGTGTGCCCCCTCGCACTCGCGGAGCTTCAGCTCCATTTCGTGGTGACGCTCCAGCTCGAACCCGCACTACAGATACTCGTGAGGCTGCACCTTTCCCTCAGAAAGCACCCTACCGCCCCGCCGCCGGAGCCTCGCTTGCACGAACACGCATCCCACGCAGTTCGTATCCTAGCAAATCCGCATTAGCGGGACGCCAAGAATCGCCTTCTCGCGATGAAAGACCAGTACGAAAGTACACTGCACCCAAACCCGAGCGCACAAAACTTGCGAGCTTCGCCCCCAATGGTACAACCAACCCCGCAACCTCATGGGGTGAGGTCGCTGACTGGTACGATACCCATCTTTCCAAGGGTGATACGTATCACGAAAAGGTCATCCTTCCGAACATTATCCGCCTTGTTGAACCAAAAAAGGGTGAGACGATACTTGATCTCGCATGTGGGCAAGGATTCTTCGCCAAAGCATTCGCACAAAAAGGTGCGACCCTAAGTGGCGTCGACATAAGCGAAGAGCTCATCACCATCGCTAAGCAAGAGTCGATGCATATCACCTTCCACGTTGGCTCTGCTGAGGAACTGTCTATGTTCAAAGATAAGAGCTTCGACAAAGCTGTCATCGTGCTTGCGATACAGAACATCGAGCATATCAACAAAGTGCTTTCCGAAACAGCGCGCGTACTTAAGGCAGGCGGAACTTTCCATATCGTCATGAACCATCCGGCATTTCGCATCCCCAAACGCTCATCGTGGGAGTATGACGACAAGAAGAAAGTGCAGTTCCGTCGCGTCGAGCAATACGCGAGCGAATCACGTGAGTCTATCGACATGCACCCTGGGATGAAGGACTCTCCGCAGACGCTGTCTTTCCATCGCCCTTTACAATACTATTTCAAGCTTCTTGGTAAAGCCGGTTTCGCAGTCGATCGCCTCGAAGAATGGATCTCGCACAAATCAAGCGACTCAGGTCCTCGCGCCAAAGCCGAGAATCTTTCTCGTAAAGAGATCCCCCTCTTCCTCTATCTCAGAGCACAGAAAATATCTTAAATATCCTAAATAATCTTAGTTATCATAATTAGAAAAAGATCTTCCAAGGGGTACCCTTGGAAGATTTTTTTGTTGAAAGCTAACTTAAGCCAGCGTGCTCAGAGTTCTTTTCGTACCAGAAGCGACAAAAGAGAAGCTTCACCGATTTGTTTTTGATTGACTATGGCGCCAATGGAAATACCCGATAGAAGAAATACTTTGCCGTTTCTGCAACGAGAAGGTAAGCAAGAACAATCGCTGCGATCATTGTCAGAAGTATCGGCGAAAGTGCGGCAAATGAAAGCAGTGGTCCAATGGGTGTAAATGGGATAAGCCATGATAAGATCACCACTCCTATAGTGCTCATACCAACAAAGATGCTTGGCATACTCTTAAAAAATGGTACACGCTTTGTGCGTATAATGAAAACGACAAAGATCTGTGTTGCGATTGATTCAATGAACCAACCAGTCTGGAAACTGGCCTCATTCATATGAAATACTGCATAAAGAATGTAGAAGGTGAGAAAATCAAACAGTGAGCTTACAACACCAAATACAATAATGTACTTCGCGAACTCACGCATGTCCCACTTCACGGGTTTGAGGATAGCCTCATCGTCAGTTTTATCTGATGGAATAGTTGTCTGCGAAAGGTCATAAAGAAAATTATTAAGTAGTATCTGTGAAGCAGTCATGGGCAGGAACGGAAGTACTACAGAAGCACCTATCATAGAGAACATATTGCCAAAATTGGAACTAAATCCCATTTTTATATATTTCAGGGTATTTTGGAATGTCTTTCTTCCTTCGATGACTCCGTCCTTAAGTACGTGCAAATCCTTTGTGAGCAAAATTATATCCGCAGTTTCCTTTGCAACATCTACTGCGTTATTAACTGAGATCCCAACGTCTGCAGCCTTGAGCACTGGTGCATCATTGATACCGTCGCCCATATAACCAACAGTATTACCAGCTTTTTTAAGTATGCCCACTATGCGTTCTTTTTGTTCAGGAGAAACACGTGCAAACACTGTTACGGCGTTCACTTTGAGTGCGAGCTCTGAGTCCGATAATTTATCGAGCATCTCGCCGGTCAACACTCCATTTACGGTAATATTTAGGTCTCGACAAATACGCTGTGTGAGTATCTCGCTATCGCCTGTTATGATCTTTACTTCTATAGCAAGTTCCCTTAATTCCTCAAGTGCATTTCGTGAACTTTCTTTGGGTGGATCGAGAAATGCGGCAAAGCCGAGAAATGTCATTTCCATTTCTTCCTCTCGCTTATAAATAACACGGTCTTCACTTGGTAAAACTTTCATTGCAACAGCCAACACTCGAAATCCATCATCACTCAAGCGATCATACTCGTTGCGGGCAGCTTTGAGAAGTTCAGTATTTACGCTTGAAACATCGTTATTATTTTGGATTGATGAAACAATACTAAGAATGCTCTCGGGTGCACCCTTTGTGATCATAATGCGCTTACCATCATGCTCGACGATAATAGAATCACGCCGACGCTCAAAATCGAATGGAACCTCATCGATCTTCGCATACGCACTGGAATCAAGATTTTCATGAGCTTGTATCGCGGCATCGAGAGGACTTTTTCGAGCAGTATGAAAAACACTGCTTAAATATGCATACAAAAGCACTTGCGCGGAAATTTCGCCATTTGTATCGACACATTTCACTAATTCGATCCTGTCTTCTGTAAGCGTTCCAGTTTTATCTGTACACAAAATATTCATGCCTCCGAAATTCTGAACCGCTGCAAGATTTTTTACTATGACGTTCTTTTTGGCCATTACAAGAGAACCGTGTGATAGAGATATAGACATGATCACGGGAAGTAGCTCTGGGGTGAGCCCGACGGCAATTGCAACTGCAAAAATGAATGAATTTAAGATACCGTGACCAAAATATGCATTGGTGAAGAAGACTACCAGCACCATCACAAAGGTTAACCGAATGATAAATATGCTGAAATTTTTAAGGCCACGCTCGAAGCTTGTTTCTTCTTCGTTCTGCGACAAGCGTTCAGCTATCTTTCCAAATTGAGCAAGAGATCCGGTTTGCATTACAAGCGCATTTGCATATCCAGTCACTACGCTTGTTCCCATGAATATGGCGGTATCATCATTTAGGGTAAGTGAAACGGCAACTTTTTCAGGTCTTACTTTTGCAGGATGTTTTTCTGCTGGGTAAGACTCCCCCGTAAGCGCAGATTGATTAACGAAAAAGTCATCTGCGGAAAGAACAGTACAATCAGCGGGAATAACATCCCCCGCAGTGAGCTCGATGAGGTCGCCGGGGACTAATTGAGTAAAGGCGATCTCTTGTTTTTTGCTATCTCTATAGACGGTTGCAGTTGATGTTACCTCAGCCACTAATTTAGCTGCCACACCTTCGGCTTTGTGGCTATTAAAAAAATCTAGAACTGCCGACATGAACACCATTATAATAATGATGGTTGCATTAATGCGTTCACCGACAAAGAAGGATATGACTGCAGCCCCCATCAATAATAGAAGAAGCGGGCTGTTGAATTTTTTTATAAAAGCAATGATCGGTCTTAATCGTTTTTTATGATATATGGTATTTTCTCCATATTTTGCCAAATTAGCAGCTGCTTGATGTGTAGTAAGTCCTGTCAGTTCTAGTGTGGGAGTTTCTGTCATATAAAAATATTAATTATTTAAAAAATTTATTTACCTGAGCATGCTTCAGACAATGCTTGTGGCAAGACTTCGATTATTTTGTCTCTTGATGGTGAATAAAGTATAGAAAGCTGTGACTTACAGTACACAAGCACGTCGTCACCTACTAGCGCATTTCTGAAGAATCGATTACCTAATAGCGCCTTCGGTTCGCTTACTTGCGCAAGCACCGGCTGCTCGTTTTGAGGCAGAAGCATATGCTTGTCTACGGCTGAAATAGCTGCGGCTGCAGGGTTCGTAGTATTTTGCGCAGGGATATTCTGCACTACGTCGCGGAGCAGAGAATACTTACGGTAGTAGTGGAGAGCAAAAAAAAGTGCGACAACAGCCACGACAAGCAAGAGTATTGTGCGCATGCTTTTTGTTATCGAGTTGAAGCTAAGAACGGTCTTTTTGCGGCTGAGATCTATGGAAATCTTGCGTCTTTTGAAAAATGGCATATTGGCATTATAACGCGCAGAACAGCATTCCAACAAATAGACAGGGCAAGGCAAAGACGCCTAATGTTGTTCATTTTGGCTAATTGGGGCTGGTCCCTGAAGAAGCATCTACAGTTTGAGCTTCGGAAATCGGAACCGTAAATCAAAACGTGCTCCCCTTGCCAAGCGCGCTCTTCCCAAGTGCTATTTCCTCGCCCATATCCAGAACTAAAAGCTTGGGTATGAAGAGCCCAAGTCCGGTTCCTGTCACATCGCGACTGATGATACTCGAACGTGCCCGACGTAGTGTTTTTGTCGCATGTTTAGTGACCAAAATATTGTTTGTCGATGACCCCGGCTGTGGCAAAAAACTAATACTATAGGTTATTCTGCTTGAGTATCCTAGCATCGCTATTATCTTCGATGAGCATGACGATACCGATTACATCGTCTGGGGCTTCCGGAAGTGCAACAGGCGAAAGTGCAATTTGGATAGACTTGTTTCCCAGCATAATGTCTATCGTTTCAATACTAACCTTTTTCTCGATGAACTCATTGCAGAATTTGCGTATATCTATCGCCGGAAATAGTGCTGACTCTATGGCCATGAACCGAAGATTCGAGCCTATTTCGCTGATGTTGAGAATATCTCGGGTACGCTTGTTGGAAATGACAACATTGTTATCATTATCAAGAAGGACAAGTCCGACTCTGAGACTGTCGATAGAAGCGACTAATCTTGCGTGTTCTTGGTGAAGCTCACGCGCACGCTCTTCCACTAACTTTTCAATATTTACCTTAGATTCCTCTAGATTTTTGCTGTTGTCACGGTACTCTTTCTAGCTCAGTTCAAGTGACCTCTCAAGCAGAGTCCTGTCCTCGTCAAAATGTTCGTATGTTTCAGAAATTACCCTGAGAAACTCTTCAAGGTCCGGGGGGCGCTTGTAGATGGACCCGAAAACACGTTTGAGTTGTCGTTCAAGAATGTGATGCATATTAATCTTCGTATAGCGCGGTTATAGTCATCGTTTGATTATGCAAACGACACTGTTTCTCCCCTCTAGCAGTGGGACACAATTCTCCGTATGAATAGAAACCTGTGATTGCTGCATCTTTGCCTATGATCTCAGATACTGCCTCAATCTCTTCTTCAGCGCGTTCTTTAAGCACCAACTTCCTGCCAACACAGCTTACGAGTATCGCGAGCTCTGGCTTGAGTGACTCGAGGCTTTGCACGCTCAAGCTGCCGGCACTTGTGGCACCATCGATAAGTCTCTCAAAATTAGCTTTCATGAGTGTGACAACCATTCCCTCGGGCATATCGCCAGCAAAGGTCATGCTTTGGTCTTCTTCGTTAACTCCGAGTATAGTGCGCACTACTTCATCCTCGTTACCATCATTACCAAGGTGCAAGCGTAGTGGAAAGAGGAGTCCAGTACCAGGTAAGCCTGCGGCCTTATCGCCGAGATAGGTCTTATAAAGCTCTAGTGCTGGCCTTCCATCAAGCTCGTAAAGAACGTTGCCTGATGATTTGGTGATCGTACGATCGACACCGAATGCATCCCAGCCGCCATATGACCCGTATCCAACCTTAAGTGACGCACCATAAAAACCGATGAGGATTATCTTCCCCTCTTTTGCAACATGATCAAGTCCCAAGACTGTGTGCGAGAATTCAGCCCCATCGCCTACCAAACCACCAGTTATGGCAACTCCTTTGGGGAGTTTGTCGTTTAGGCCTTTTACGAGCGCGGTACCGTTCACACGTAATCCATCTGAAAAAACCATTGCATGCACTAACCCAACTTGAGGCAACATTCCGGCGAGCTTTTCACCTGAAGCAAGACTGTCATCAACCCCCACAATATCAATTTCTGCGAACTTGAGTGTCGTCTTCTCGAAATGGACAGCAGTCACCGAAAGTGAGTTATCGCGTACGCGCGTATCGAGTATTTCGCCCGCAGTAGAACACTCAATAATGTGTGAGTTAGGATAGTAGGAATGAATGAGATCGTAGTACCTTTCCTCCTCAACAATTCGCCTCCCACCAAATACAAGCACGAGTTGTGGCGGTTCGTCGAAATTCGCTGGCATGGTTACTTCCCAGCCTTTATCTTGTGTCCATAGTCGTTGTTCGATCTTCATAGACTTATAGTTAGAGTAAAAAATTTTGCATCATAATATTAGCAGACGAGCTCGGGGTGATTCGCAGGAATGATCCAGGGAACTTTTTATACTATTTAGTTAATTTTACTTTAGTAACGATACTCTAATTATAACCGATAGACCTGATAAACAAAGTAGAAGAAAATAATCCCTGATGTGCAAAACTTTCACCTATCGGATAAGTACGATAGATTCATCGAGCTCTGCGCTTAGGAAGACAATATGCACTCTTTATCAGCATTTACGGCATAAGGTACATAAATCGTGGCTTAATTTGACCCTCCCACCTTGTGGTTAAGCCACAGAACTGCTAGAAATTAACTACCATGGTTAAAAAACGGCAAAATATGCCCATAT
>JAYTUL010000024.1:0-9436 GCA_043744555.1 bacterium
CCCGCACTGAAACTTGCTGAACTATTTGATGATTTTCTTATTTCAAATGAACTTGGCGTACTTAAATTTGACGTCGACAAGGAAAAAAGACGCATTCCATTTTTTGAGAGCTATTTGACGAAACATGCTTTGGGATATGAAGATGTGGTACTGATTGATGACTGCATTGACGATGGTTTTTATGCAGAAGTAGGATTTCGCATTATGCAGGTTCGAACTCCTAAGGATCTGACGTCTTATATCCAAGAATTACTCATATAGTGCCTGTAACTGGGGATACCCCAGTTATGACCCCAATACCAAAAAACGGTTTAATGGACAAAACCGAAAACAAAAATGAGCCGGAAACGGGGATAAGAAACCAGGATCCCCATATTCTTATTGCACTATAGATCTATGAAACAATCATGAGAGCTCAGTTTTCGTATGTATTCCTGTATTCTGTTATGATGCGACTTCATTCCCGCACAGTGTGCGGGGTTTTTCTTGTCGCATAATGAAACCGCATTTATATGCGGTTTCATCCCATAACCTTAAAGTGATAAATTAAAGTTATTGTTTGACCTTAATTGCGTTTTGGATGATGTTCGGGGAGAAGCCTTCGGGAATTTTACCGCTTGTGGCATATTCGTAGAGCGCAAGCTTGAATATTGAGCTCAGTGCTGATGATATTATCGTAATACAAATAATAGAGATCAGGAAAAGTGCAAGCAATCCAATGCCGACAAAAATGTCCGGTATAAGAACGAAGACAACAAGCATGATTGCAAAAAGGACAAATGTTATCATTGTAAAGAAAAGACCAACACCAAGATTTACAATAATGGTTTCACCCCATGTTTTGCGAATTGTTGCAGCCGAGTCTTTGAAAGAGTCTTGAACAGATTTTTTCCCTATAATGAGTGAGGGGAGACTAAAAAATGTCAGTATTCCCCAAGCAGCACCAAGCATCCACACGACTATCTTGCCTATGAAGCGCGATCGATCAGCAATAATTTGAAGTACCACTCCAACGGTTGCAGAAATAAGTGACCAAATAAAAATTTTAGTAATGTTTTCTGTGGCTCCTCTTATTCCATCATTAAAATTTAAGTCTTGTCCATTAAAGCGTGCGTGGGCAATGATATAAATTCCCGATTCAAAAAAATTAACGATAAATATCATCACGAGATAATAGACAAACAAAATGAAATATCCGAATGGGCTTAGTCCGTCGCCTTGCACTTGAGCAATATTGTTGATGTTTCCGCTAAGTACAACAAAGTACATAACCCCCGCAAGTATAGTTAAGGCAACAATACTGGTGATCGCGGAAAGCACTGGAAACCACATGATCTCCTTGTCTTTTTTGAGTAATTCCCATGACTCTGAAACGATAGTCATACTTGCTTTTAACTTTCCCATCTGAAGCGGAGGTGGCGGTGCATGAGGTGCACTTGCCGCCTGAGGGGCGTCGGAGGTTGGTAAAAGATTTTCTGTTGGTATCATAATAAATTTAAAGCTATTATGTATCAAATATATCAATAAATTTGAAAAAAGTTAATATAATACAAACATATTTTTTGAGTATTAGGTATTAGTAGTTATCTGCGATTCACTAGGAGTTTTTGAAATAGCTCAAAAACAATATCATCATTACTTCCTCATGAGTTTTTCTATATAATGACTTTATTAAAATAATCATTTAAATATGAAAAGATACTTGGCAATATTTTTAGGTACTAAAGAAGCAATGGATGCGTGGAGGGCAGGGGACGAGGCCACTCAAAAAGAAAAAATGATGACAGGCATGAAAGCGTGGATGAAGTGGGCGACAGACAACAAGGACTCAATTGTCGAAATGGGCTCTCCCTTAGGAAAGACTAAGATGGTAAATAAGACTGGTATATCAGATACGCGAAATGAACTCGGTGCATATACCGTAGTGAAAGCAGAGTCTCACGAAGAGGCAGCGAAACTATTTTTGAATCATCCGCACTTCACAGAATTCCCTGGAGATAGGGTTGAGGTTATAGAGTGCATGCCTATGCCTACGATGTAGGTTGGGCATTAAAAAGACACTTCTATCTCGTCGACAAAAGACTTTGACGAGGTAAAATTTGCCGAGTTCGGATTTTAAAAATTGGAGTATGTTCATGGCGATATTAAAGGTAAGGACGATAACGCAAAAGGCAGACATACAATCATGTTTGCTGCGCTTATGGGGATGACCCCGTCATTCTTGTGTCATGATGCGAGATTCAGTGAGGCAGGAGAACTTGAGTGTGCAGGTCATCTCATTGATATCTTAGATGCGACAGAAAAGCAGAATGGCATCAACATTGCCAACTTTGCTCCCCGTGGCGGAAGTGGCAAAAAGTATGCAAATGCTACACCACTTGACTGGTTCAAATACACTGAGACAACTTGTCCTAGTTTGAAGATGCGGGTTATGGGTTATAATGAAGAGACGTTTTTTCGTTAATTCAATTATTTTAAAAATATGACCTCTGAATCAAATAAAGACTCAAAAATAAGACACGCCGAAACCACAATGCAACACCCCGAAATTAAAAGCGAAGCCCCAGTTGCAAGTAGCGTGACAAGTGCTGATACAGCACGAAACGCAAACTCAATTGCCGTTCCTTTGGCTATAGTTGTGGCTGGCCTACTTATTGCCGGCTCTGTACTTTTCACGAACGAGCGACAGACTGCGGCTCTCGTCGCACAACAAAAAATTGGAGCTCAAAATCAGCAACCTCAAGCAGCTCTGGCCCCACGAGCCGCGGACGTCGACGTGAAAAATATCACCATAGCAGGTGAGCCATTTATTGGTAATCCCAATGCACCGGTGACGATAGCATATTGGTACGACTACCAGTGCCCATTCTGCCAGCGACATGAACAGCAGGTCATGCCACTCATGATAAAAGAGTATGTCGACACAGGAAAGGCTAAGATCGTCTTCAAGGATTATGCATTTCTTGGTGAAGATTCAATATCCGTAGCTCTTGTTGAGCGGGCGGTATGGGAAGCTGCACCTGATAAGTTCTATGCATGGCACAAGATGATATTCGACAATCAAGGTAGCGAGAATGGTGGCTGGGCAAAGAAGGCCAATATACTAAAGCTATCGAAGACCATACCCGGCTTAGATGTCGCGAAGGTTGAGGCACTCATAACAAGTAAAGAGAAGGAATATAAGGATGGTATGCAGGCGGATCAGTCCGAGGGTTCAATATATGGGGTAACAGGTACTCCTGCCTTTATCACAGGTAAGCATCTCGTTATGGGAGCTCAGCCATATGTACAAATAAAAGCAGCCATAGATCAAGCTTTGGCAGAAAAATAAGAACTGCAAGCTGCATTTCACTTCCGAGGTAAACACTTGATATGAGATATATCAAGTGTTACTTCTTTTGAGGTATTCAAGCGGTGGCTGCCGCTCAGTTTTGCTATCACTACGACATTTGAATTTATATACATACTTGCTCTACAAGAATTACGTAGAGGAGCGAATGCCCCACAGATCGCACATGTGAGGGAAGTGGTGAGCCGGCTAGAGAGCGGTATTGCTGTCGGTGACATTTTAAAGCATGAGACAACGACATAGCGGAGACCCGATCGCCTTATGTGGTCATCTACGACAAGGATAAAAAGCCCATAAGCGGTACCGGCACACTTGGCGGAGTCTTACCAAGCCCACCCGCTCTAGTTTTTGAATACCTGCCTGCAAATGGAGAAGATAGATTCACTTGGAAGCCTGAACACATCAAGCGACAAGCAGTTGTGGCGCTCTATTTAGGGAAATGAAAATATCAGACCATTTTGTGTTCTGTTGGCCGCTCAGATGAGGAAGTAGAAGCCCGAATAGCGCAAATGTCACTCTTAACCATCCTGATGTGGTACATCGCAGTACTCGGCTTCTTCGTGCTTTCAGTCCTAGTGTCCTGATGTGGAGCTTAACCAAGTAGGGCCTCCGTACTGAGACACATGGGCTTCGTCGTGAAACACAAAAAATCTGCGAAGCCTTGTCGAGACAAGGTGACAAAGGTTTTGTGTGATTTCACAGAATATCGTTTGGCGGAGAAGGAAAGTTCCTACTGGGATAGGTTCTTAGTTGAGGTGGCCTTCTTTGGGGTGCTTGTAGTCTTGGTAGATGTAGCAGACATTTGGGCGAGTTCGGGCATGAGCGCTTCGATCTCTTGCTGAGTTTTGAAACCATAGTAGGGTTTTCTGTTTATGATCAAAATCGGTTGAACGTTGTCGAGCTTGTAGATCGACTTTAGCGTCTCAACAACGGAAAGGCCGATGTTGTAGTCGAATGCATAGACATGCAATTGATCATAACTTTCGCGCATTGAAGTTAAGACATACCCCATTTTTTTACAGTCGAGACAGTCTCCTTTGTTGGAGTAAAAATAGAGAATACTTGATGGTTTTTGTCCGCACTGCTTCGCACGTTCTCGCAAAAGGAGATAATCTTTAACCTGCAATAATGAATAATACTTTTTGAGGGTAATCACCTCTCCATCGTCTGTGCCACGCTGGTCTTCCATAAAAGAAAGTCGTTTTGAAAGGATGTTGATCTCGTCGATCATAAGTGGGTTGTTGTTGGCATCAGTTTCACAGCTTGCATCAGCGAGCAGTGCGTACTGTATTTCTGACTCAAGAATATTGCGGTTGATATTGTCTTCGAGACTTTTTACCTGAGTGATACGCTGGCTATAGAGATAGTTTGAAAGCAAAAACACCATCGCGAATACCCCGAGGGTGATGAGGAAAACGATGACGTATTTTTTTGAACTGACATTTTGCATTATTGAAGTTTTACCTTAATTTATTGATTCTGCCAAACATTGTATTCTAGGACAAAAAAGTGCACCTTATCTCCAGTGTGTGTCCTTCGCAGTTATCAGGTTGAATAATGAACGCGCGAGCCAGAATGGGGCAATAAAACCGTATAGTGCGAGGAAGTATAAGACGCTGAAAGAGATTCTTTTTTTGGCCATCCGTACCCCCATAAGTATGAAAAAGATCATTGCGAAGAAAAGCACATAGATGATGAGAATGCGAAAACTGAGGTCAACAGAGAACCAATCAAAATTGCCAAACCCTAAGTGCGGATGAAATCCCAAGGCGAGATATTGAATATATCGCTCATAGATGAAATGCAATATGCTTCTGATGTAAAGTATTGTAAAGAAAAGCGCAATAAATATCGAAATGAAGGCGAATGGTAAAACAAGTAAGCCAAGATTGCCATGCTTTCGAGAGAGGAACATGAAGCGGTAGTTGTAGACAGCATTCATGAGGAAACCTGAGACCCAGCGTACGCGCTGTTTATATAGTGCACGCGGTGACTTAGGTGAAATTGTATATACAAAAGCTGTATGTGCATTTTCGATCTTCATGCGGTGCGATTGTAGGCGAAGCGCCATTTCCATGTCTTCAGTATTGTAGGCATGAACGAAATTGCCGATACGGTCAAAGATCTCTCGTCTATATATAGAGAAAGGACCGGGCGTGACGTATAGTCCATTTATACGACTGAAGACCTTTCGACTGAATTCGCCAACCATGTATTCGGTTTCTTGCATCTTTTGTAGGATATTTCCGGGCTTGTGAATTTGCACAGATGGTGTTACCGCCATCACTTCAAAGTTATCAAAGTAGGGGATTATCTCACGGAGAGCCTCGGAATCCACAAAAGAGTCTGCATCCAAGCACCCAATCAAGTCAGTAGTACAGTGCTCTATGCCAAGGTTGAGCGCGGTGTATTTGCCACCATTCTCTTTAGAAAACACCCTTATCTGAGGGTTGCCTTCAAAAGTCTTGGCGACAGTCAGTGTGTCATCTGTTGAGCCGTCGTCTATGATAAAGAGCGTAAGTCTATCCTTTGGGTAGTTGAGGGATAGAAGTGAATTGATCGTGCCAATGATGGTTTTGCCCTCATTCCACGCTGGGATGACAATGGTCACGGTAGGGTATTTACCCGGCATACGATCTTTTCGGGGTTTGTCTGTGGTGAATTCTTCTTTTTCTTCAAAATATGTAACAAGCAGAAAAACCTCGAAATACATTGTAAGGAAAAGGAGTCCATATACTAAAAAATTCGCTAGGTAAGTCATGTGTTTTAAACCAAAAAGCTTCTTATCATAACAGATGATAGTCCCAAAAGAGCCATATGTAAAGGCGTATTTATAGTTTTTTTGTTAAACTCATTACTCGCAAATTCTGAGTAAAAGCCAGAAACTGTCAAATTAGCCTTTAAAACCAACAGATGTGAATTATTTTGACATATTTGTATTATACTGTCAAAAAAAATACTCAGCAATTAACTAATGAAGATAAAAATACTATTTAAATAAATCTTGATTATACGCTTATAAATAACACTTTTTTTACATGTTTAAAATACCTATTGCTTCAAATCTCACTCAAGGTACAATCCTTTGGTACTCTTGATACCCACTCGAATTCATTGACGAATACAGTAATTTATGTTATTGTGAAAAAGTTAATTTGAATTCGAATCTCGAGTAAGTATTTATCCCGCATAACCCAGACCCACCATCCTATGAACGTAAACTTGGCAGCTAGTCTTGATATTGGTAAACCGATGAGGTCAGGCCGATCCCTTCAAAATAAACTTTTTAAGATAATAATGCTCTCGGGCATAACTTTAGCAATTCCACTTACAAGCTTTGCGGCAAGCTTTAGCTATCTGCATCAAAACGCACCGGGTTTTATCGACAAAACAAAGGCGCAGTACGGAGAAATGATCAATATCGCAGCTCTGCTTCATGATTATGACGATAAGCTCATAATCGCCGTTATCATTGTTGAATCAGAAGGTAATGAGGTCGCCATCTCACATCGTGGTGCCCAAGGACTAATGCAACTTATGCCTGGCACGGCAAAGGCAATGGGCGCAAAGAATCCAAAAGAGCCATTTCAAAATATTCTTGCAGGAACGAAGTATCTCAAGTCACTAGAGGCTGATTATGGCTTTGACTCTCCACAAGAAGCGCTAGTCGCATACAACATGGGACCATCCCGCGCACATCGCTGGTTATCTCAATACCCCGCAACTGATTACGGATACGTGCAAAAGGTTATGTATGTCTACAATGTACTTGTCGAATCAGAGAACGCTGATAAGCAGGTCGCTAGTGCAATTGAGACAAAGATTAGGGAGGAGGCAAGGCTTTCTTCTGCCCCGACACCACTCTTAACAAGACCCCGCGTACTTTCGCTTGCAGCTTTTCCCATGACCCTTCCCTCCGGAAGAAAGAGTGATATTGAGCAAGAAAAATAATTTGAGTATTATCATTTGTCACCTTTGCCAAAAGTCCTGATGAGGGATTTTTGTTAATGATGGTTTAGCTTAGGCTCAGATCTTGAGTACGTGACGTACAAGAAGGTAAGGTGCATAAATTGTGCAATGTGCTTGAGACATTCTCCACAAGTAAGTAGCCCACGAAATAGAAAACTATTTTCCGCGTCCGTTACTCTGGGAAATTCCGTGTTCTAATTTTTCATGGGATTGAGCAGTCCCAATTTCAATAAATACCGTCTTTAATATTCGCTCTCTCTAGCGGTCGTCTGAGTTAGCTAATTTCTTTTCCCTCCACCCCACAACGATCCAAAGGCGGTCTTTGGAATCGCTGACATCCCAACATAACCTATATGAGTTTATTACAAAAATACTGAATATATTTCACAATATTCGCTTGTGGATAACTCCGCTTGCATAATCCATAGCAGTGGTATATATTTAAGATATCAAAAATTATAATTTCTGATACCCAATAGGCTCACGGACGATTTGTTCGGGGCTTTTTTTTGCACTTATTCCTATTAATACCCCTTGGCTCTGCCATGGGGATTTCTGCTAAGGAAGGGTTTGGGAAACCGTTGATTTTCCAGGATATTTAAGTGCGAAGCTCCTGTGATACCCCGCCGATACTGAGGGAGCGAGTTAAGGGACGGTTCTGCAGCGGGGAGGTTTATTTATGGTATGATTATTAAATGTTTAGAATGAACCGCTTCTGGTTGGTTGTTATTTTTTTAGCCGTATGGCCTCATTATTTTATTCAACTTTGCAGTGGGGATTGTTCTCAAGGCTCAGCTTTTGTGTCAATTTTGGGTGTTACTAGTTTTGGAGGGATGCCGCTTCCCGCTTCCTTTTTTCTTATAAAATTCATCCTTGCATTATTTTGCGTAGAAATTTTGATACGTTTTCAGCGAGCAGCAAGTGAACCAACTTCAATATTTTTTAGATATTCAACTAACGCAACTTCGATAAGTTTACTATTCTTATGCATTACAACTGTCTGCTTTAGTTTATACATGCAGCATGTTGCTCATCGTATTGATGAACAAGGGCGAGCAGTGCTTGCTGAGAGTTTGAATGCCCGCACAAGACAAGAGGTGACAGCTTTTTTGGAAAATAATTCGGTCCCTTATGACAAACTTAATGTTGATTTGATATTAGACACCAGGGGTCAGAATTTTGCTTGTCTTTATGACTGCATTGTAACAGTCTCTCATGGATTATATCCAGATGGTGAATATTGCTTTCAAAATGATCAAGTCATACACACGAATAGGAATCCAATTAGTGATGCACGAATTGCGATACTCCCAAATTGTTACGGTGGCGGACAAAATTGTAAATATGGAGGCGGTAAGGATACTGAACGTGCGTGCAAGTTGTGATTACTTGCCAAATGGCATCCGAGGTCATTGCATAGTTTAAATCTATAGATTCTGAAGCTTCATCTGAAATCGAGGGTTTTAACCCAGCCCGGACGAGGACTTTCAACAAAAATCCGCCTATGAGGATGTTTTTTGCGGAATGAATCAACCCCGGGGCAGAGCCCCGAGGTATCAGCGTACTACTCGAGTCCAGGGAATAGCGTGAGTTGTTCACGATGTAATTGAGCGTAGTGGAGACCCTGATTCTTTACGTAGTTACGTATTACTGTTTCATTTCCATACTGCCCTACCGTGTTGATGTAGTATCCGCTGGTCCAGAGTTTCCCTCCCCACAGGAATTTTTTGATGTCCGGATGGAGACGGAAAATCGCTTTGCCAATAATGCTCTTAATTGACCCAACCATAGCTCTCGGCAACATGTTTGGAACACTTTGCAGAAGAAAGTGCACATGATCCTCATCAGTACCAATCTCAACGAATCGTATTTCATAGCGTTTCGCAATTTCCAAACATGTTTCCTTCAGTGACGTGCTGACCGCCTCTGTAAGTACCTTTCGTCTGTACTTGATCGGACAGACGAGATGATAAAGCATAAGGTTCTTGTTATAACGTTTGTGGATGTGTTCAGACATTCCGAGATAATACCCAAAAACCACGGCTTTTTTTGACCATTCCAGCTTGCAGTTAAGCCACAGAACTGCTAGAAATTAACTACTATGGTTAAAAAACGGCA
>JAYTUL010000025.1:0-9263 GCA_043744555.1 bacterium
TCATGCACTCATTGTACACTGGGGAACCAACGGTTTCCCAGGCCCTTCCTTAGCGGAAACCCCCCGGCAGAGCCGAGGGGTATATGCTGCGCTAATTAACCCTGAGAGGGATTAAACTAAAATTTGACGTTAATTACGTAATATTATCTATTGATAAAAAATGGAATGGAAAAAAGGCACTTGTTTTGCTAAGCTTCAACATGATGTTGATATCAAGGGTACCTGGCGTAATTAGTAGTTGCGTAAGTGTCAGAAATATATAGAGCACTTGTGTGGTGAGTGGGGGTGTGGCGGAATTGCAAAAGAACATAGTCGCGTACGTCTCAGAAATATATAGAGCACTTGTGTGGTGAGTGGGCGTGTGGCGGAATTGGTATACGCGTACGTCTCAGAAGCGTATTCCGAAAGGATTGGGAGTTCGAGTCTCCCCACGCCCACTCACTATATAATTCTCATTCGAGTCAACTTGTCCACGATTACAAAAAAGTAATTTGTTTACCTTGTCTCCGTGTTGGGTGACAACTTGATGCTCGGTTGCTTCGTTCGCTGGTCGTGTGAAAAAAAGAACCCCGACAGGTTGCTATTCAAATTTGTTTTTTCTTTACTCATAAAAATTTATTTCAGAAGTTCGCTACTGGAAATCCCCAATCCATTAGCAATCTTTTCTAAAGTGGAAAGAGTGGGGTTCATGCGACCATTTTCAATATTGCTGATATACGCTCTATCTACGCGGAGAGCAGTCGCAAGGTCTCCTTGCGACATATTCCTTTTCAAACGCAGTTTTCTTAAGTTTTCGCCAAGTTTTTTACCTGTTGCCATAGATATATTTTAGGAAAACTTGCATTCTTTTGCAAGAGTGCAGCATAATGCATACATGTCAGATACAAATTCCCCGAAAACAAACCTGCCGAGCGTGCGAGTTAATTTAGTACCTCTGATTTCAATTTTGATGCCGAAGAGAGGACTCCGCCATTGGCACTTCTTGTTTGCAATTCGCTTTGCTCAAGCAAACAATGTCGCTCGCCATTTCGTCTGATGACGAAATATTGGATCAGCGAGAGAGGAATCTTGACCATTACATGGTCAGTACACCTTGGTGGTTTTGCTGACAAAACATCACCAAGGTTTTCAAGTCCACTCGCGAAAATGCCGTCGGGCACCTTCTTTGGGCACAATACAAAAGACCGCCATTAAGCGGTCTTTTGTATTGTGCCCAAGAGAGGACTTGAACCTCCATGCCCTTGCGGGCGCTACCACCTCAAGGTAGTGCGTCTACCAATTTCGCCACCTGGGCATTACTTTGTAAAGTCTTTTGTTTCTTATGGGCAACGGCGAGTGTTTTTTCAATTTTTAACCGTTTTCTACCCAAACATACGACAGTGTCACTATAATACATGCTTTTGAGAATTTTCAAAGAGTCAGCCATTGCGTACTTTAATTGATGGGTTCTTTTTCTTCCATCGGTAGTAATGTGACTGGTTACTCGAAGCGATTCATCTAAGGAATTTATATAATTTTCTCAAGTACATAGCGTCTACCAATTACTATAATGAATAACCCCGCAGTAAGCTGACGGGGAATTAAACCAGAGAGGGATTAAAAAATATCTCCGAGCGGAGATATTTTTCTGTTTAGCTTGCTGCAATTGTCTCAGGTGCTGCTGCCGGTACTTCCACATGCTCGAAATCTTTTGTAGAGCCTCCACCCATTCGGGTCTGTTTCATCTTTCGGCGGACATCGCGGACAGCCTTCTCGCGAACGTAATAGAGCTTTGCGCGACGGACCATCGATCGCTTTACCAACTCTATCTTATCGATCATTGGGGAGTACAGAGGAAATACACGCTCAACTCCGACACCACTTGCGACCTTGCGCACAGTGATAGTAGCACCTGGTTCTCCGCCATGCTTGCGAGCAAGCACAAGCCCTTCAAATGCCTGAAGGCGATACTTCTTCTTTTCTGCGTCTTCGAGGACCTTCACCCACACGCGCACCGTGTCACCCGCGCGAAACTCAAGTTTCTGGCGTGCCTCCATGTTGACTGGAGAAAGTTTGATCATGCTGTGTAGTGTCGTATTCATAGGGTTTTCAGTTGTATTGAATGTAGACCGAAATCTAACATACACCCTTTCATTTTGCAAGAAAAAGCGAATATTTCTTGTTATCCATGAAAACTAAGGATTATTTTGATATTTCAGCCAACGCAAAGACAAAATCTGCTGGTAGAGGAGCTTTGATAGTGAGCTTATAGTGCTTCATATTTTCAAAAGTTAGCTCGCTTGCATGTAAAGCGAGGCGGGTAAATCCAAGCCCAGATGGACTTTCGTACCGCGAATCAGCAAGTATTGCGTAGCCGTGCGCTTTCATGTGCACGCGCAACTGATGTGTGCGGCCGGTTTCGGGAGAAAGAGTGAGATATGCATAACCCTTACCAGAACACTCGACCTTATAATGTGTGAGCGCCTTTCGTAGTGCGCCGCGAGCAAGCGCCCCCGTCGTCCACTGACGGTAGTCACTTCTACTTCTACCGATAGAAAGATCGATTATCCCCTCTTCGGGTTCGGGGGTTCCGCTTACAAATGCGTTGTATGTTTTCTTGATCGAGTGATCAAGAAATTGTCGTTGAATGAAATAAAATGCTTCATCAGTCTTCGCAATAATGATGACTCCGGATGTTTCGCGATCCAGTCTGTGCAAGATGCCCGCACGCGGCGCATATCGCCCTGAGTCGAGTGTGTGCATTCCGCCCACATCTTTGAGAGTCGAATATTTTTCGAGTACCCAATCAGAAAGTGTCGATTCTATCGTTCGTCCATCTGAGTGCACAACAAGACCCGCTGGTTTATTAACCGCAAACACATCCTCATCTTCATAAATAATTGAAACTTGCTCTTTATGTGCCGAACCGGCGCTGTCGCTTTGCATACTCATCAAGGATACGTTTGAACTCTTCGCGAGTAAAGTCGGGCCAGAGAGTTTTGGTAAAAAAAAGTTCACTGTACGCACTTTGCCATGGAAGAAAGTTCGAAAGTCGCTCTTCACCGCTCGTGCGAATAACAAGATCTGGATCTGGAATCTCGTGTGTAAAGAGCAATCCCCCGAATTCCTCTTCCGTCATTGTATCAATACGGTCTTTGGGTATTCGGTGTATGGCGTCGATTATCTCACTTCGACCACCGTATGAAAGTGCGATACCCAGTGTTAGTGTTCTACCGCTGCGGGTCTTTTCTTCTGCATCGTTCATCATGGCGATGATGTCCTCATCGAGACGAGTGCGTTCTCCGAGAAATATTAGTCGTGTATCTTTTTCGAGTGATTCGACGATCATTTCAGTGATGATGTGGCGAAAAAGATCCATGAGATAGCTCACCTCCTCTTTGGAGCGATTCCAGTTCTCCGTCGAAAATGCGTAGACAATAGCATTGGCGACGCCAAATTCCTTACACCACAAAAGAACTTCGCGAAGTTTAAGATATCCCAAGCGATGACCCTCAAGCGTGTGCATTCCGTTACTCTTAGCCCATCTTCGGTTGCCGTCCATGATGATAGCAACCGAACGCGGAATTATTGATCCTATTTCATTTTTCTCTATCATTGTCATTTGTATAGAATAGTAAAATTCGAATATTCATTTTTGGATTCACGCCAGACACAGTCTACCTTCTCTACATGTGCCAATATTGGTCCTTGATGTAATTTTTCAATAAAAACTTCAAGCTGTTTTTCTTCGCCCTCAGCGACCACCAAGACACTTCCGTCTTCCATGTTCTGCACCGATCCAAAAAGTGAGAGTGAGCGTGCTTTTCGCATGGCAAAATCACGATACATAACCATTTGCACGCGGCCCACTACTTTGCATTCGATGCGTTTTCTCATTGTCTTATTCTAACTACACTCCCAAAGTGAGGTGATATTGACAAACTATTTTAAATAGAGTATAATTATTATGTGAGTTTACTGCGGTGCTGTAATCTTTGGATACAATGACTTTGCATCTTTTGATTGCGGCGTTGCAGTCTCCTAAGTACTGGTGACCAAAGACCCTTAGCGTCGGCTCAAAAGCCGCCCGAGTCTCAAAATCTGAGCTCCTGATCTCGGGTCGAGATCGCGCCGCATTCATCAACAAAGATCATCCCTCCGGATGATCTATTTTCTTTAGCTCGACTTTCTCAATATTTTTTTACTTATACCCTTGAGCGCGACACGAACATCGTGCGCGGTTTTGCTACCTGGCTCTGCTGCCCCTTCCATAAATCTGCGAAATTTAGCAAGGTGTTTGCCCATCAAACCCGCCATGCCCGCCCCTAGTATTAGTGCATTGACACTGTCTTTCTCTTGCGATTTGTTCATTTCTAAAATATTATACCCCAACTGAGTAGTTCACCTTGTTCATGAATCTGTTTAGAGTTCGCGACCCCGGCTCAGTATCGCTCGATGACTCACGATATACTTTGCGCCTGGATTTAGCGCAAAACCTGCCGCAGGGCAGGTTTTGAACTTCGCGTCATGTCCCAAGTCACTAAACATAATTCTTCTCTACGATCGAATTCTGTTAAGTGCTCGTGACCTCGCCTCGTGGTTTCTCGAGGACTCGAAACATCACTGTGGCCGGATTTAGCGCAAAACCTGCCGCAGGGCAGGTTTTGAACTTCGCTAAATCCCCCCGCTAAGAATCGAACTTAGATCTAAAGCTTAGAAGGCTTTCGTTCTATCCATTGAACTACGAGGAGGTATTACTCAAATTAATTATTACTCGCTTCATTTCCGTCCAGCTTCATGGGTTTCATCATCCCATTTACCTGACGAGGAGTTTATGCCACATTAGCGCAAATAATTGCGTATGTCGATAAAATGTTCTATTGTACTGAGATTGCCCAGAGTAGAGTGAGGCGATCAGCTGACTTAATACGTATCAGTTTAATATTCACGAGGTTAGCTGTCTTGGTAGGTATCTGTATTGATCGGGCGATTAGCTCAGTTGGTAGAGCAGCGCTTTTACACAGCGAAGGTCAGAGGTTCGAATCCTCTATCGCCCACCCAGAGACAGAGGCACTCCGTAGGAGTGTTTTTGCTCACGCTATCGTACGCTTACCTTGATGAACTCGAGGCAGTATCCTGCGAAACCGTGCCGCCTATCACTGCACTTGAGGGTACAGTTATTCCATGTCCTTTGCGGTAATCAGGTGCATGTGGAGGAATTCTTAATATACGCTCATACTCGACCTCTTTGTTTTTATATAGAGCAATTACTCCCTCAAGCTCAGCGACCGAGAGTGTATCCTTGGCTTTCGGTGATGTCGTAGTTTTTAAATCGATGGTCGTAGCCCAACCATACGTTATATACGCAAATATCATTATCACGGCAATACCCACTACCCCTCCTCCCAAAACAAGCTGCCACAAAAGATCGGCGCTATAGGCACCACCACCAAATTTAAGGCGGCTGACTATCTCCTTGAACGAACGATGTAGTTTGGGGGTTTCCATGTTTTTATGAGGGTGAGCGTAAGCTTACAAAATCCAAAGAAAGCGTCCCCGAAAAGTGATCATTAGTATTTTTATTATCATTAGAACCTCTTATTTCGAAACGATTTATCACAACGCGCGTAGGAAATAGCTCAACTAAGCGCAGTAGATGGTAAAGTTGGCTCCATTTCCCACTGACCTGGAATTCTCCGTGGAGTTTTGACCCAGAAAGCTCTAGTGAGGTCGTGGTGACCAACGCACCCGTCGTCGAACTTCCGATCTGCTCCATTTGTGAAATAAGCTTGATCTGACTTTCCTCACTAGAGTCAAGCAGATACTTTTCAAGTAATTCTTTGTCTTGTTCTGCAAGACGAAGGGTCTCCTTTAAAGAATTCATTTTTTCTCCTTTTTTGTTCTCTTCTGCGATCTGTGAGCGCAGAACACCTTCCTTGGTTTTATTGTCCTGCATATTCGTGTACCCATACCACAAAATACCTGCGCCAGCGATGTTGAGCACAACAAGGATTATTAAAAATTGAAGTATGCGTGACATGTGCTTATTTCAGGGTGATCGTAATCATAAAATCGATATCTGTCTTCTTTGTTATAAAATTTTGCGAATATTTCGCATCTGCAATACGCATATTGTCCTTGAGTAATCGCTGAAAAAAGAGTAGATCCTCTCGAGTGCTCGCATTGCCTGAAAGTTGCATAGTGACTGCATTACCCGATCGTCCATATGCAAATGATCCAATGCTTACTCCTTCAGGTTTTTGCGCAAGTATCTCTGTCATCAATTGCGATATTACGATATCCGCATTGGTGTTCGTCGGCTTCAGTAATGCAATTTCGCTTTTAATCTTATTTATGCCATTTTGCACATTGTCGCCACCGGGAATAGCGATAGCCTTCTTGGCAGCAAGTTCATCTTCGATTCCCATCATCGTTAGATTTATTTTCAAATAAGATGGCGCGAGGAGCGCAAACAGGGTCACCTCAAGCATAAAAATTGTCCACAGTGCAGTAACGGCATATCGCATCCTGAACTCTTTCTGTAATTTTCTTTTTTCTGTGTGCGGAAGAAGGTTGATCATATTATGCAGGGAAAATATTACGCAATGCGAGACCTATGGCAGCAGTATATCCGTGTGATTCGTGCATTGAAAGTGGAGGAATGTATTTTTCAAATGACGAAACATTGACCCAAGGATTTGCTACTTTCACTTTCACTTCAAGTCCCATCGCAAGATATTCGCACATACCCTTTAGGTTGGCACCTCCACCGGTGAGGTAAACGCATTCTATATTGCCGCCTATTTTTTCTCCATGATGAGTCTGCCAATAAGAGTAGTGGCGCAAAAGTCGTGTACGGAGATCGTTAACCACAGGAAACATAGCATTATAAAGCTCTACCTCTTTTACTCCGCCGACCAAACCGTGTTTCACCTTTAATGCTTCTGCCTCGTCGGTGCCTATCTTGAGTGCGCGCTCAACCGCTTGAGTTAGATAGTGTCCGCCAATATCAAGTGATACTGAGAACTGCACGACCTCATTTGCAGTCACAAAAATGTCGGTGATCATTTTACCAATATCTACTACAAGAAAGGTCCCCTTATCCCCCTTAGTAATAATGGCTCTTGCCATCGCTTGCGACTCAAATTCGAATGCTTTTGGTGTGATTCCTGTTCCGCGGAAAATTTCAAGGTATTCTTCAACTGCCGACTTAGGAAGCACAGAGACTACTACGTCCATCATGTCCTGATTGCGCCCTCCTGACTCACCAACTACCGTATAATCGAAGACCGCATCAGCACCGGAAATAGGCACATTATCTTCAAGGCGCAGTTCTATGGAATCGCGTATCTCTGACAGAGCAACGCGGGGAATGCGAAGGTTCGCAAGGTAGGCCTGTTCTTCGGGAAGTGATACGTTTGCAAAGGTAAGCTTATGTTCATGCGCAAGTGAGGCGATCATATCCTGCAATTTTTTCTTGTCACGCACGTGACCCTCTGCGACAATACCGAGTGGAAAGTTTCGAGTAGCAAAACGCGAGACGATCAATTGATCTCCCTTTCTGTCAATCTCAATGAATCGTACCGCATCCACAGAGATGTCCATGCCCACTGCAGGCATTGCTAAAAATTTCGGCGCAGAAAATAATGACACAACTCTATTATACAGTGAGACTGCGTGTGTGAGTAGGAGCTATACGCAGAGAGTGTGCATTATTTCCTAAAATTCATCGCAATTTACTTCCTGCGGCAACTTCTCTGTCGGGGTGTAGAAGTATGGCGCTGCCGTCCGCGCTGCCCACAGCAAGAATCATTCCATGGCTTTCGAGCCCGCGCATCGTCCGCGGTGCAAGATTTGTTACAAAAGGGCATTGTTTGCCCACAAGGTCTTCGGGTGCGTAGTACTGTCGTATTCCGGACAATATCTGACGAATATCTCTATCTTCAGGTTCATATTCTTGCTGTGACTCCGGTGCATCTTCTTCGGATTTTGTTTTACCCGTAAATTCAATCTCAGGAACCGCAGCAGGGCCAAAATCTACCTCGAGACGCAAAAGTTTATCCGCACCCTCGATGTATTCCGCTTTCAAAATGGTACCAATCTTCATTTCAATACTGTGAAATTGATTTATATTAATGTTTTCCATATGCATTATTTTACTCCTCTTCATCCACTGTGTCAGCTTTCTTGGGATTGATCTTATCAAGATAACATTGAAGTATTATTGCTGCAGCAGAAGAATCATTTTCCTTATTATCCCCTTGCAGATGCATAGCTTCTTGCGAAGAAAGCACTTCATTCATATACACCACTGGAAGCCCGCTTTCATTTTTTAATTTTTCTGCAAATGGAATGATCTCGCTCATGATCGAGTTGTGTTTGTTTTGAAAATTCAAAGACTCGCCCATGACAATCACATCGATGCGCTCATCACGACAGATTTTGGCGATATGGGCAGCAAGCGAACGTGAATTTAGTAAAACGCGCAGAGGAAATGCCATGACCCCACTGTCGTCTGACGTCGCAATGCCCACGCGCTTAGTGCCGTAGTCTATTGAAAGATATTTCATGTGTATTTAGTGCAATGCACTGATGGTAGGGTTATTAATTTCTGAAATTTTGTCCCAATGCGGAGGAGGTGAGATTCGAACTCACGGTACACGTAAATGTACGACAGTTTTCAAGACTGTTGCCTTCAACCACTCAGCCACTCCTCCGCACTGCTACAAAAAATCATCAAAAAGGAACTTTATGTGTGCACATTACTATACCCAAAAATAGAAATATGGCAAAAAACTGAGCAAATTAGATGCAAAGTCTTTCTACTTAACAATTAATTGATTGAGTCTCTCTATCGCTTATGATATTATTAGGGCATGGAATGGGATGCACCTGAACACTCTTATACTGAGAAAACCAATGATTGGTATGCATCAGCAATTTTGATCGCGGGCTCGTTGGTCGCTGTCGAATTTTTGATGAACAATTTTTTGCTGGTCACACTTACCTTTATCGCGACTATTACTTTTTTGCTGATGGCGGCACGAAAACCAGAGATAGTGCATGTAGAGATCAGGAGGAACGGCATTCGTATGGGAGGCACGCTTTACCCTTATCAAAGTCTCGATGGTTTTGCTGTCATCGACTACACTCCTGAGCGACGTTTGTTGCTCGAATCAACAAGGATATTCATGCCACTTATTGTCATCCATCTCCCACATGAGTTAGATGTCGAAGATCTACATTCAGAACTCATCAATCATATTCCTGAAAAAGCACTCCAC